>WLOZ01000113.1 GCA_009699025.1 Actinomycetota bacterium | reverse complement strand
GCTGAGCGATGTGGTGAAGCCCCGATTCTCCGGCCGCACCGTCGACGGCGGCAACGGCCACACCGTGCGCGTGCAGCGGCTGCCCGTCGAGGTCGAGGGTAACCACTACTGGGGGTATCCCGAGTCAATGTGGGAGGGATTCGACCGCTGCCTTAGCCCCGAGCAGCAGCAGGTGATGTCATGCCTGTCGGTCAACCACGGCTCGGTCTTTCCCAACATGTCGTTCATCGAAAACTTCAAGACCAACGTCGACGGCCCCGACCTCAATGCGCGGTACATCCGCATCACGATTCGCTACCCCATCTCGGCTACGCACAGCGAGCAACTGTGGTTCCTGCTCCTGCCCAAGGATGCCGACGACGAGTGGAAGAGGCTGTCGTCGCTGGCCTACCTACGCACCAACGGGCCCTCGGGAATGTTCGAGCTCGACGACACCGAAAACTTTGTGGGCATCTCCGAGGCCTCCTTCGGAGATGTGTCCCGCACCCTGCCCGTGACCTATGCCGGCGGCCTGCACCACCGACAGGCACCCGATGAGCTCGGTTGGCCCGGAAGCGTCATCGACGGCGACCGCACCGAGCACACCCTGCGAGCCTTCCACCGACGTTGGAATGAGCTGATGCATCTCGACGACGAGCCGGCGGCCGACCCCAGCGGTGCCCGATGAGCGCCGAACCCCTAGGTGGCCAGGGCAGTCAGGGCGTGGCCGACCGACCCTTCGCCTCGCTCGACGTCCATCGCGAGGTCGACCTCTTCCTTGCTCACGAGGCAGAGCTCAACGACTCGCGCCGCTACTGGGAATGGGCCGACCTCGTCGAGGAGGCCTTCACCTACAAGGTGCCTGTTCCTCGCACCCCCGACACGCCCTTCGCGCCCCACTACGACGTGCGCACCATGCTCATCGACGAGTCGAAGTGGTCGCTGTGCTCGCAGTGGTTTCGCCGCCTCGACCCCGACCTGTACGAGCGGTCGTGGGCCGAGAACCCGCCGGTGCGATTCCGCCACCTCGTGACTAACGTGCGGGTGCGAGAGACCGACGACTCCGCGGTGTTCGACGTGCGAAGCAACGTCATGCTGGTCGGAGTGCGACAGTCGGACCTGCCGAAATTTCTCACTGCCGAGCGGTTCGACACCGTGGTGCGCACCGACGAGGGGCTGCGCCTACGCGCGCGCTGGGCCGTGCTCGACCAGGTGCTGATTGACTTCCCGCAGCTGAGGATCCTGCTGTGACCGACGAGTTGTCCGACGCCATCGTGGTCGCCAATGAATTCGCGACCGTCACCGTGCGCAAGGTTCGTACCCGCAACGGCGAGCGACTCGAGATTCGGTCTCACACCCATGATCGGTCGGTGCGACTCGACGCCATTGCGCTCGAGGCACTGACCTGGTCTGACGCTCTGACCGTGGGTGAGGGACTCTCAACCCCGATGGGTCCCGAGGACGACGTGGAGGACCACCGATGACCGCGCTGCTGGTGGGTAACCCGGCGTCAGGAGCCCTAGCGGCCTGCGGTGGCCTCGGCGTCGCAGGCACCCTGGTGTGGCACGACGCGGCTGCGATCCGCGAGGCCACCGACGAACTGGTGTCGATCGGCTGGGACGCTCTGCTGGTCAATCCGGCCGATCAGGGGTTCTCCACCGCCTCGATGAGCCACTGGGCGCAGGTGCACGAGGCGGCCCCGGCCGCAGTGCTCTGGCTCGCCGAGCACGATTCGACGACGCCCACGGTCGACGTCGCGCTCATGGTGATGCGGCACCTGCCGGCACTGCCCGTGCTCGTCACCGGCCCCGGGGCGACCGTCCTGTCGGCCGACTGGGACGAGCCACGGCTCGCCCTGGAGCTGGCGCCTCCTGTCGTTGTCTCGGTCAAGGGCTTGGCGGAGGCCTGGACCGCGGCCGAGGCATCGTTCGCGGCCTCGGTGGCCGAGCATGCAACCCACGACCGCACGGCCCATGCAGGGCACCACCACTGATCTACCACCGACTAACTCGCCCCGACCCCAGACCGACCACTGACTGAGAAGGTGACCACACACATGGCCAAGTACTCCCGCGGCGAGGCTCGCGCGTGGGCTCGCGAGAGCCTGCGTGGGTGCGCCGGTTGCGTGCAGCCCACCTTCACGTCCGACCTCCGCAGCCTCAACGAGACTGCGATCCGGTTCGACGTGGCGAAGGAGAAGGAGCACGGCATGTCGGCCGTGCTCATCGTCTCCGAGGCAGGAACCACGATGGAGGAGATGGACCAGTTCACCCGCATCGTGGTCGACGAGGCCGGCGACGACCTCGTCACCATCCTGCAGGCCTCGCAGCCCACCCTCGACGACACGCTCGCCTCCACTCGGGCCGCGGCCGACGCGGGCGTCGACCTGGTGATGCCGTCCTACCCGCTCTACTTCAACCCGCCCTCGATCGACGCCGTGTTCGATTTCACCCAGGCCGTCGCCGACGCCGGCGACCTCGGCGTGCTGATCTTCGCGATGGACCAGTGGAACTTCGGCCGACTGCACCCCGCCGGCTTCCCGATCAGCCTGCTCGAGCGCATGGTCAACGAGATCCCCCAGGTGGTGGGCATCAAGAACGAGGTCGGCGGGCCCGGAGTCGGTGGAATCGCTTCGGTGTTCGAGCGATTCAACGACGAGGTCGTCGTGACCGACCCCCTCGAGTTCAATGCGCCCGCGTGGATCGCCAACTACGGCATGAGCTTCATGGGCACGTCGAACTACGAGTGGATGGGCCCCACCGTTCCTCGCATGCTGGCACTGCTCAGCGACCCGGCAACGTGGGACGAAGGCATGGCCCTCTACTGGAAGATGGCGCCGGCGCGCCGTGCACACTCGGTGGTGTGCACCCCGTTGGTGGCCAACACCGGTCTCGTTCCGCGCATGCACTGGAAGTACCAGGCCTGGCTCAACGGCTACAACGGCGGCCCGATCCGCCAGCCGCACATGCGCATCAGCGCCGCCCAGATGGGCACGCTGCGAAGCGCGGCGGTGGCCTCCGGACTCGACGTGACGACCGATGATGACACCCTCTTCTACGCCGGAAGGAACCCTGCGTGAGCGACTCAGCCCCGATGCGGCTTCTCTCGTCCGACGATGTCGACGCACTCGCGACGTCGCCTGTCGGCCTCGCCGCCGCAGCAGACTCAGCTCGCCTCGCCGGTGGGTCCGGGCTCACCACCGGGCGCGTTCAGGTGAACGGTGACATCGCCTGGATGCGCATCATGGCGGGCCTCGTCGACGACCTCGACCTGCTGGGGTACAAGGAGTTTCACCGGGTTGGGCAGCGTGTGCGCTACCACGTGCACCTCTTCCGCCAGAGCACCGGCGACGCGCTCGGTACCGTCGATGGCCGGCGCATCACCGGACTGCGTACCGCCTCCACCGCCGCAGTGGCGGTGAGGCACTGGGCACAGGGCCGGCCGGTGCGGCTCGGGCTGGTGGGCAGCGGCGAAGAGGCGAAGGAGGGCCTGCGGGCACTGTCAGGCGCCGTGACCCTCGCCGGAGCCGTCGTGTGGAGCCCGACCGTGGCCAACCGCGAGGCCTTTGCCGAGACGATGTCGGCCGAAACTGGCATCGAGGTGACGGCGGTCGCCGACATGCAGCAGGTGATGGACGCCTCCGACGTTGCCTACGTCGCGACCTCGTCGCACCACGAGCCCTTCCTCGGAGCCGACCAGCTGGGCCAGGTCGGTCTGGTCGCAGCTATCGGCTCCACGATGCCGGTGCACCGCGAGCTGCGCGGCGACGTGTTCGTGAAGGCCGCCCAGGTGGTGGTCGACACACCCGATGCCACGCACGAGTCGGGCGACTGCATCGAGGCGGCCGGACTCGGCTGGAACCCCGCAGACGCCGTGCTGCTGGCCGACTATGTGAACCTTGCACCGATCGCTGCCGCGGAGGGCACCACCCTCTTCAAGTCGATCGGTAGCGTGGAGCAGGATCTCGTTCTCGCGTACCACCTCCTCATGGAGGCCGAGCGAACGGGCGCTGGAACGGTGATCGACGACGTGTCGTCACTTCGAATCATGCGATGACGGAAGGATGACCCACAGTGAAGATCGTTGACCTGTCGCACAACTGGGGAATGAACACACCCGGCTGGGTGGGGTACCCGGGCTGCCAGATCTACTACACGCAGACTCTCCAAACCAACCGCATCGTGTCCCAGCGCATCGAGACCTCGCTGCACACCGGCACTCACCTCGACGGCCCGATTCACGCCGCCGACGGAGGCGCCGACATGGCCTCGCTCCCGCTCACCAAGCTCATCCACGAGGGCGTCATCGTCGACATCTCGGACGACGTCGAGGACTGGAGCATCATCACCCCGGAGATGATCACCTCGAAGATGGAGGTGAAGAAGGGTGACGTCCTGATTTTGCACACCGGCTACCACAAGTACTACACGGGTCAGTCGCAGCAGGACCTCGTGCGCTACTTCTGCCATCACCCCGGCGGTGGCGTTGAGCTCGCCGAGTGGATGATGGACATGGAACTCGCGTGGTGGGGCGTCGACGCCGGATCGGGCGATCACCCCATGAACACCACCATCCGCCACATGCGGCCCGACATCGCCAAGCGCTTCGAGGACCACGTGGGCATGACGTGCCTCGAATACTTCGGCGAGTACGAGTACACCCACCACCTGTCGGGTCGTCGCATTAAGGAAGACCTCTTTCCCATGCACTATCTGGCCTTCCCAGCGGGGTGCATCCACGCCGAGAACGTGGGTGGCGACATCGCATCGGTGCTGAACCAGCGCTGCATCATCGGAGCATTCCCCTGGAAGATCGAGGGTGGCGAGGGTTGCCCCTGCCGCATCATGGCGTTCTTCGACGTGGGCACGCTCGACGTCGTCGACGCGATCGCGTCGGGCGAATTCCCGCTCTCGTCGTAAGGAGTCAGCTATGAGGTCCCTCGTCGTCGCCGTTGCGCAGGTGCGCTGTGTGCCGCTCGATCCGGAGAAGAATGCCGTGATCACGGTCGAGCGCATCCGCGAGGCGGCGGCGCGGGGGGCCCAGCTCGTGGTGCTACCCGAACTCGTGGCCACCGGCTACGAGCCTGCCGCTCCGGGGCTAGGGTCGCTGGCCGAGTCGGTCGACCAGCCCGGGCCCTGCCTCACGGCCTGGACCGCGGTTGCCGCCGAACTCGGCGTGGCGGTCGTGGCTGGCTTCGTTGAACGTGAGGGCGATCGCCTGTACAACTCGGCCGCGATCATCGACATCGACGGAAGCGTCCTCGCCGTCTATCGCAAGCTGCACCTCTTCGGGGGCGAGCGTGACGTGTTCACCCCGGGCGACCACGGGCTGCCTCTGGTCGAGGTGCTTGGAGCCTCGGTAGGTATCGGGGTCTGCTACGACCTGCGGTTCCCCGAGGTGCTGCGCATCCTCGCGGTACGAGGTGCCGAGCTGGTGGTTGTTCCGACCGCGTGGGTTAGCGGCTTTGACCGTCGCCCCCCGGCCGACGGCCGTATCGGGCAGGTTGACGGTGCGCTGGTGCAGTCGAATCTCAACCAGCTCTTCCTCGCGTGCGCCGACCAGGTGGGCTCCTCCGGCGACACGGTCTTTCTTGGGAGGTCGGTCATCACCGACCCCTACGGCCAGGCGGTGGTGGGTCCCCTGTCGGCCGACGACGAGGACCTCGTGGTGGTCACTCTCGACCTCGACCAGGTCGAGCAGGCCCGCCATCGCGGCCCCGGCATCGATCCCATGGCCAACCGTCGCACCGATGTGTATTCCGACCTGCTCGGATACAGCCCGCCTGCCACCGACGGTGGCACGCTATGACCGCACCGCATCGCATCACCCATGTGCGCTACGTGGGCCTCGGCGTGCCCGACCTCGCCGACCAGCTGGAGTTCTACCGCGACGACTGGGGCCTGATTGAGCGCGAAAACGCCGACGGACTCGCCTTCCTCGGTGCCGTCAGCGCCACTGACCCCTACATCCTGAGGCTGCGCCAGACCGAGTCAACTCGAGTCGACGTGGTGTCGTTCGCGGTGCGCACCCCCGAAGACGTCGACTCCTACGCGGCTCACCTCGGGGCCAACGGAGTCACCATCGTTCGCCCACCCGGAGAGATCACGATGCCCGGAGGCGGCTACGGCCTGCGGTTCCTTGACCCCGACGGCCGAACTCTCGAGATCGCGGCGGAGGTGACACCCACCGCTGCTCGAGAGCTCGAGGAGAAGGAGTGGGTGCCGGGCAAGCTCTCGCACGTGGTGCTCAACACCCCCGACCTCGAGGCGTCCACCCAGTGGTACGGCGACATGCTCGGGCTCCTGCTCTCCGACCGGCTCGCCACGTTCATGACCTTCCTGCGCGCCGACAGCCCCTGGCATCACACCCTTGCGCTCGCGAGCGGCCCCCGAGCGTCGATGAACCATGTGGCCTACGAGTCTCGGGGTCTCGACGAGTACATGCGGGCCACCGGACGGCTGATGCGTGCAGGCTACGACCT
>WLOZ01000112.1 GCA_009699025.1 Actinomycetota bacterium | reverse complement strand
GTTGTAGCCCTCGACGGTGCGGATCAGCTCGTCGGCCGGCACGCCGATCTTGTCGGCCAGCTCCTCGAGGGTGTCGGCGGTCTCGAGCAGGCCCGTGGCGAGGCGACCGGAGAACCAGTAGATGTGCACGTCGGGGTCGTCGCGGTCCATCGTCTGCTGGTCGAACACCTGCCAGGCGAGGTGTCCCTCCTGCGCGAGGCACGCGTCGCCGAGCGCCTTGTAGGGCAGGGACTCGTCGACGAAGCGCCGGCCCGAGAAGTTCACCGCGACGGCCCCCTTGTAGACGGCGAGGATTCCGGTGCCCGACTCGCGCGGATCATCGTGCGGGTAAATGCCGAAGGTACCCTTCACGTAGGGGGTGTCGCGGAAGTCGGCCCCAGCCTTCCAGCCCATCAGCAGGCCATCGCCCTCCGAACCCACGGCGCCACCGTGGATGGCGTTCACCATGTGCGGCACGAAGCGCTCGAGCAGCTCGAGGTTGCGTGAGAAGCCGCCAGTGGCGAGCACCACCGACGACGCCCTCACCTCCACCATCGCGCCACTGATCTCACAGAGCACTCCGACCACGGCCTCGGCCTCGACGAGGAGTTGCACGGCGCGGATGCCGAACTCGACGCTCACGCCGAGCTCCTCTGCGCGCCGGAGCAGCGTGTCGATCATGCGACTCGGGTCGGTGGAGTGTGAGCGCGCGACGCTCTGCCCGGAGCCCGCGTGCACGTGCCCGTAGGTGACGCCGAGGTCCTTGAGCCATCGGTAGGTCGTGAGCTGCTCGCGGCAATACACGTCGACCAGCGATTCGTCGCACCGGCCCTGGCCGGTGGCGAGGATATCGGCCCTCAGCGACTCGGCACTGTCGTGGATGCCGAGGGCGACCTGCTCGTCGGTGCCCGCGTAGGCGCTCAGGCCCGAGCTCATCGACGTGCTGCCGCCGGGGAATGCGAGCTTCTCGAGCACGAGTACGGAAGCACCTCGCTGCGCGGCCGCGACGGCGGCGCAGAGCCCCGCCTGCCCGGTGCCCAGCACGAGAACGTCTGGCGGTTCGCCGGCGCGCAGGCGTGCGCCCTGCGACCCCGCGTCGGACCTCGACATTCCCCCTCCGAATTCCTGTAGTGTTTGCTCTAGTGAGTTGAGAGGCTAGCGACCGTGACGGTGAGTGTCCAGCACACCGTTCCGCCTGATGAGGAGGCCCATGAGCGCCACGCCCCCCGCCATCCCCTCGGTGGCAGGCGCCGCCGCCCGACGGGTGGCCCTGCGGGCGGCGCTCGCGAGCGGATCCCCCCTCGTGCTTCCGGGCGCCAGTGACGCGGCGGGCGCGATGCTTGTCGAGCGGGCCGGCTTCTCCGCCTGCTACGCCACGGGTGCAGGCATCGCGAACGCCCAGTTCGGACTTCCGGACATCGGCCTGGTCTCCCAGACGGAGATGGTTGCGCAGGTGTCGCGGATGGTCGCGGCGATGAGCCTCCCCGTAGTCGCCGACGCCGACACTGGGTTCGGGGGAGTGCCGTCGGTAATCCGAACGATCCAGGCGTACGAGCGTGCGGGGGCTGCGGCCGTTCAATTGGAGGACCAGACATACCCCAAGCGCTGCGGGCACTTCGACGGGCACACACTGATTGAGGCCGCTGAGATGCAGGCCAAGGTTGCGGCAGCCGTCGCGGCACGTGAGGATCCGAATCTGCTGATCATCGCCCGCACCGACGCTCGCGGGGTGCTCGGGCTCGACGAGGCGATCCGGCGCGGTCACGCCTACCTGAAGGCCGGGGCCGACGCGCTGTTCCTTGAGGCGCCGACCAGCGTCGAGGAGATGCAGCGCATCGGGGCGGAGTTCGCGGGGGTGCCCCTGGTGGCCAACATCGTCGAAGGAGGCAAGACCCCCAACCTGTCAGTGGCCGAGTTACACGCCATGGGCTTCACCATCGCGCTGTTCGCTAACTTCCTCATGCGCGCGATGCTCTTCGCGGGGCAGCAGGCGCTTGCCCACCTCGGCGCCGCGCAGGAGACCGACTCCTTCGCCGACCGGATGCTGTCGTGGCGGGATCGTCAGGAGATGTTCCGGCTCGCCGAGTTCGGCTCGATCGAGGACGACTACCTCGCCCGCTGGTCATCCCCCTAGCCCCCCGCTTCTGCGATGGGGGTTACCCCTCGCACAACGATTCCCTCGGCACTTCGGGCGTACGGGGAGGTACATCACGCCGGGATAACAGTTCGGCTAGTGCCGGCCTCCCGTGCCATCTGACGGAACGTTATGGTGAAGGCGGTGAGAGTTTCCCTATAGCGTCCGTTCCACCCAGAGCGTGCACCATCGCCGCGCTGGACCCGACCCGACTCGAGCCGCTCGCGGCCCGACCGAAGGCAAAGGAACCTGGATGAGTCTCACCTCCCGATCGCCCGCACGACGGTCGACAATCGTCGTCACCGGCCTGGCCGTCTCCACCGTCCTGCTGGCAGCATGCGGCGGCGGATCCAGCGGTGGCTCGAGCTCGTCGCCCGCCGCGACCAGCGCCTCCGCTCCCGCTTCCTCCTCGGCTCCCGCTTCCTCCTCGGCTCCGGCGAACGGCATCGAGGCCGCTCGCGCTGAGGTCGCGGCGAACACCGAGAAGATCAGCGCCTGGCCCGAGCCCGCAACCCTGTCCAAGCCCGCCGACCTGACCGGCAAGACCGTGTGGTGGATCCCGATCGGCGACGCCATCCCGGTCATCCACGGCATCGGCGTTGGCCTCACCGAGGGCATCGAGAAGGCCGGCGGCAAGGTCAAGCTCTGTGACGGCAAGTTCAACCCCGCCGACATTGGCGGCTGCATGAAGGCCGCGCTCGACCAGAAGGCCGACGCCGTCGTCACCGGCTTCATCGACTACGCCCAGCTGCCCATCGCCTTCGATGCGCTCGTCGCAGCCGGCATTCCGGTGCTGGTCGGTGGCGAGGCGGCCTCAGGCGGCAAGACGTCCGACGCCAAGCTCTCGTTCCTCGACCCCACGGTGAGCCGCACTCAGGCCTTCGAGTTCCTGTCGAAGATCGCGATCGCCGACGGCGGCGAGAGCACGAACGTGCTCTGGGCAGCTCTCGAGGATTCGAGCCTCACCAAGGACGCGTCGGCGGCCGGTGCCGCAGCGGTGACCCAGATCTGCCCGACCTGCACCGTGGTCTCGGTCCCCTTCAGCACCCCCACGGTCGACAAGCTGCCCGCGGGCATCGCGGCCGCGCTGGTGAAGAACCCGAATATCAACTACGTCATCGTTCCGGTCGACGCGTTCGTGCCCCCGGTCACCGCGGGCATCCAGGCGGCCAACGCGACGGCGAGGGTGAAGCTGATCGCCTCGTCGGGTGACGTCGCTGGCCTCCAGCTGGTCAAGGCGGGCAAGATGCTCGCCGACACCGGCACCCCGGTGATCTACGAGGGCTGGGTGTACGCCAACGCGCTCATGCAGCAGCTCGCGGGCGACCCCGTCACCCCCGAGGACGTCCTGGTGCAGCGCACCTTCACCAAGGACAACACGCAGGACCTGGCGCTCACGCCCGAGGCGTACCTCACGTCGGAGTGGTACGGCACCGACGACTTCAAGGTCAAGTTCGCCACCGCATGGGGCCTGAAGTAACGATGCTCGCTCCGCGCCTGGAGGTTCGCGGGGCCTCGAAGACATTTGGCTCGACGCGCGTGCTCGACAGCGTCGACCTGGTCATCGAACCCGGTGAGATCCATGCGCTGATCGGCCAGAACGGGTCCGGCAAGTCGACACTCGTGAAGATCCTCACGGGCTACCACGTGCCGGACCCGGGAATGACCCTCACCCTGGACGGGCGGCCCCTCGGGCTGCCCGTCCAGTGGGAGTTGGTTCAGGCGCGCGGTGTGTCAGTCGTGCATCAGGACCTCGGGCTGCTCGACCACCTGACGGTCTCCGAGAACATCGGAGTTGGCGGGTACCGGCACTCGCGCGTCCTGCGTCGCATCAGTTGGAAGCGGCAGGACGCGATCGCGCAGGTGGTCCTCACTCGTCTGGGGGTGCCCGTCTCCCCGCGGGAGCTCGTCGGCGGCCTGCCAGCCATGCGCCGCGCCGAGGTGGCGATCGCCCGGGCGCTGCGTGACCACGAGCCCGGAACCGGTCTGATCATCCTCGACGAGGCCACTCGAGCGCTTCCGCGCGAGGAGCTCAGCCGTTTCCACACTCTTCTCAAACGGGTGGTGGCGGAGGGCACGTCGGTGCTCATCGTCAGCCACAACCTCGAGGAGGTGCAGACGCTGTCCGACCGCGTCACCATCCTGCGCGACGGCCGGTCGGTCGGTTCGGGCCTGGTGACCCTCGACATCACCGAGCAGGACATGGCGCGGCTCATGCTCGGCAAGTCCGTTGACTCCCTCGCCCATCGTGACGCTGTCGTCGAGCCCGCGCCTCTGGCCGCGATCACAGGCCTCACATGGGAGTCCGCGAGTGACGTCTCGCTGACGGTGGGCGCTGGCGAGGTGGTGGGTCTGACCGGGCTGCCGGGCAGCGGCTTCGAGGCGATTCCCTCAATCCTCTCGGGCGGTCGATCTGCGTTCGCTGGCACGCTCACGCTGGGCAAAGACTCGCTCGACCTCAGGCGCGCGTCGGTCGCCGACGCTATGAAGGCGGGAGTTGCCCTGGTGCCCGAGCGCCGCATTCTCGAGGGACTTGCCACCGAGATGAGCATCCGCGACAACGTCGCCCTTCCGAGCGTGTCGAGACGGGGGTCCGCATTCTTCGTCGGGCGTGGCTGGCAGAACGAGGTGGCAGCCGACGCGATCGACCAACTCGGGATCATGACCCGATCGGTGTCCACGCTGGTCAAGGAGCTCAGCGGCGGCAATCAGCAGAAGGTGCTGTTCGCGAAGTGGCTCTCGGTCTCGCCGCGGCTGTTCCTGCTGCACGAGCCCACTCAGGCCGTGGACGTGGGGGCGCGGCGCGACCTTCTGCAGGCGGTGCATGACATCGCGGCTCAGGGGGTGGGCGTCCTGCTGTGCAGCAGCGAGCCCTCCGACCTGGTCGAGGCCTGCGACCGCATCCTTGTCTTCCGCGCCGGCGAGCCCCTGCTCGAGCTGCGAACCACTAACCCCGACGACGTGCTCGAGGCTGTCTATGCCGGGCCCATCGCAGTACCTGAAGGAGACCGGTGAGCCACGAGATTGCGGGCGACAGCGCGGCAGCGCGGCTGAGCAGCGACGATGATGCGGCCACCCGCATCATCGGTGACAGTGGTGTGCCCGATGAGCCCTCGACGCACGTGCCGATCGATGCGCGGCGGGGGCCTGCGTGGTGGCAGACCTTCCTGAGCAAGTACGCGCTGATCATCGTGTGGGCGCTGATGGCGCTGTTCTTCTACCAGCAGATGCCGGACATCTTCGGCTCGGCGCCCGCGCTCAGTGCCATCTTCGGGTCGCAGCAGGCCGTGGTGCTCATTTTCCTGGCGATGGCGGCGATGGTCACACTCATCGTGGGCGAGTTCGACCTGTCGGTTGCCTCGATCATGGGCCTCACCGCCGTGATGGTGCCGGTGCTGGTGACGTACAAGGGGTGGAGCGTCCCGATGGCGTGCGTGGGAGCGCTGGTGGCCGCACTCCTCTGCGGGGCGGTGAACGCGTACTTCGTGGTGGTGCTCGACGTGTCGTCGTTCGTGGTCACCCTCGGCACGGCGACTCTCATCCTGGGCGTGACGCAGTGGGTGTCCGACTCGAGCTTGGTCTCCCTCATCGACGAGGGTTTCAGCAGCCTGTCCATCACCCACTATCTCGGACTGCCCGTGTCGCTCTACTACGGAGTGGGCCTCACGCTGCTGATCGCCTACGTCCTCGCCTTCACGCCCCTCGGCCGCCACATGCTCTTCGTGGGCGCGAACCGCGAGGTGGCCCGGCTCGCGGGCATCCGCGTCAATCGAATCCGCTTCGGCGCCTACCTCGTGGGTGCGGTCCTGGCGGGCCTGGCCGGCATGATCCTCGTTTCCTCGCTCGGCGGCTTCGACTCTGCGACGTCGGCCTCGTTCCTGCTGCCGGCGCTCGCCGCCGTGTTCCTCGGCACCGCCGTCGTGCAGCCGGGGCAGTTCAATCCGATCGGAACCCTCATCGCGATCTTCTTCCTCCAGACCGGCATCTTCGGCCTCCAGCTGATGGGCTTCCCCGGCTGGATTCAGAACGTGTTCTACGGGGCTGGCCTCGTGGTGGCCGTCGCACTGGCGAAGATCGTGCGGAACCGCTCGCGCGCTGCCTAGCCGGTAGCCGGCCCCCGCATCGATCACCACCCCTGATCGTTTTTCGCACGGAAAGTCGACGAGGCGTGCACTTTCGCTGAAAAGTTCGACGTGGGGCGGCGTCCGTGACCCTCCGTGGACAACTGCCTGTGGATGGATCGCTCGGGGAGTTCGCGATCGGGGCCATCCTGTGCCCATGAGAGTTGCCCCGGCTGCCCTCACCGCAGCCGAGCGCACCGCCCGACAGCAGTGGGGAGCGCTGAGTCCCGCGCAGGCGCGCGAGGCCG
>WLOZ01000111.1 GCA_009699025.1 Actinomycetota bacterium | reverse complement strand
CGACCCTGTCGGTGAGGTGGTCGTGCTCGCCCACGTGGCCGAGGCTGTGATGCCGGTGACCGCTCGGGCGCAGGGCTTCCGGAGTGCTGGCAGTCGCCCGAACGCGGGCGTCGTGAACCGGGGTGACGCCGTCGACGCGAAGCCCAGCAGCAGCGGCGAATATTCCATCGGGGTCGGCATCGGTGAGGGTTGGCCCCGCGAGAACGCACCGCACGTCGGGGGCCGTCAGGGCCGATGCGAGGTCGGCGGGCAGCGGGCGATCGGCCCACACCACCACGACGTCGGCATCGCGAAGGTCGCTTGCCGATTTCGGCGACCCAGCGTCAGCGAACCCGGCGCACGCTACCAACTGGCGCAGCGAGTGAACCGCGCTCAACAGTCCGACATCGTTCAGTTCGACGATCCAACACACCGTAGGCACATACTCACCCTAAAGCCGCACGGCACAGGGCGCGACGTGAGAATCAACACCCCCGGGGCGTCACGCCTCGGACCCCTCGGAACCCTCGGAACTGGCGGCCTCGTCGAGGCGGCGCAGTGCCGCGCGCACCGCCACACCATCGGTGGTGGGCCAGAATTCGGGCAGCGAACGCCGCAGGAACCCCCCGTAGCGTGCCGTGACGAGTCTGGGGTCGAGCAGGGCTACCACGCCGCGATCGGAGCTCGAGCGAATCAGTCGTCCGGAGCCCTGCGCCAGCAGCAGGGCGGCACGCGGCACCGACACGGTCATGAACCCGTTACTGCCCTCGGCATCGGCGGCGGCGGCGCGCGCCGACATCACCGGATCGTCGGGGCGCGGGAAGGGGATGCGATCGATGACCACCAGCGTGCACGACTGCCCCGGCACGTCGACCCCCTGCCACAGCGCCATCGTTCCGAGCAGCACCGCGCGCGGGTCGGCCGCGAACTCGCGCACGAGGTCGGACACCGGCTCGCCCCTCTTGGCCACCAGGAGGGTGATCTTTTTATCACCGGTGCGACCCGCCAGCCACACTCGAAGCCGCTCGGAAGCCCGCTCGACCGCCCTCCACGACGAGAAGAGGGCCAGAGTGCGGCCTCCCGCGGCGTCGACCAGTTCGGCGAGCTCGTCGAGAGCTTCCTCGGGAAGCCCGTCGCGCCCCGGGGGCGGCAGGTGTGCGGCCGTGTAGAGGATTCCTTGGCTCGCATGGTCGAAGGGCGAGCCGACGTCGAGCCCGGTGTAGTCGCCCGGGCCGAGGCCGAGGCCGTAAGCCACCTGGTCGAAGGAGCCCCCGAGCTCGAGGGTGGCGCTGGTGAGCACAACCGGCACCTCGTCGAAGAGCGAGGCGCGCAACACCGACGCCACCGACAGCGGCGCGAGATGCAGCGTGGGAGTTCTCCCGGCATCGACCCACACCACCTCGCGCTCACCCGCCATGAGCATTCGGCCCGCCGTGTCGTGCACCTCGAGCAGCCCGGCCCGAGCGCGCTGCCGCCGCGCGGAGTCTTCGGGATCGCTCTCGTCGCGCCCGGCGTATACCTCGGCCCCGGCCTCGTGCATGGCGTCACGGAGCAGGGCCAGGGTCGACACCAGCGAGCCCGACACCGTGGGCAGCCGAACCGGCCCTTCGACGCCGTTGACACGCTGCTCGAGTTCGGCGCGCAGCACCTCGATCGCGTCTTCCACCCGGTCGATCGTCGCTCCGTCGAGAAGTCGACGCGCAGGCGCGACCGCGCGCTCGGCGACCTGGGCCGACAGCTCGACCGTCACCGCGCCCGTGACCCTGTCGACGAGCTCATGCCCTTCGTCGACCACCACGGCCTGGTGCGGCGGCAGCAGCGGAATTCCTTCAACCGTGGCGATCGCGAGCATCGCGTGGTTGGTCACCACCACGTCGGCCTCGGCGGCCGAGGCGCGGGCGGCTTCGGCAAAGCAGGTCTCGCCCATGCTGCACGCCGTCGCCCCGATGCACTCACGACTGGTGACTGATACTCCTCGCCACACGCGGGAGTCGACGGGAAAGCCCACGTCGTCACGATCGCCCGTGGGCGTTTCATCGACCCAGGCGCGCAGCTTCACGGCCTGACGTCCTAGGTCAGAGCTGGGGGCTGGCTCGAACAGCGCATCGTCGGGGTCGGCGGTTCCGGCTCCGCGCAGCACCTTGTCGCGGCACACGTAGTGGTGACGCCCCTTGAGCACCGCGTAGGTCGGACGACGACCCACCAGCGGCTCGAGGGCATCGGCGACGATCGGGAGGTCGTGCTCGATCAGCTGCCGCTGCAGCGCGAGGGTGGCGGTCGCCACCACAACCGCCGAACCTGAGCGCGTCGCGGCGAGCACCGACGGCACCAGGTACGCCACCGACTTGCCAGTTCCGGTGCCCGCCTGCACCAGCAGATGCGGCGCGCCCACGATGGTGTCGGCGACCGCCTGGGCCATCTCTCGCTGGCCCGGCCGCGCCTCGCCGTGGAGTGCGGAGACCACGGCGTCGAGCGCCATGTCGAGGGAAGGGGCGGGGGGCCGGTCAGTAGTCGCCATCGCCCCCGGGCACCTCATCTGTGACAGCAGGGACCCGCGGGCCGGAGTGAGCGGGGCCCTCAACCTGAAGAGGGGTGGGGTTCGGGTTCGCGAAGGGGGCAAGCGCGGCGGCCAGCGGGGCGTCGACGCGAGCTCGCAGTGCGGTGCCGGTGTCGGTGTGCTCGAGGCCGATCACGATTCCATCAGACTGCACGCGTGCCACGAGGTCGCCGCGGTTGTAGGGCACCAGCACATCGACCAGCACGTCGGGGCCGGGGAGATCCTCTTCGATGCGCCGCATCAGCAGGTCGAGCCCCTCGCCCGTGCGTGCCGACACCGCAACGCTTCCGCGCTCGTTGCGCAGCAGCCTGCCTAGCACGATGGGGTCGGCTATGTCGGCCTTGTTGATGACCACGAGCTCGGGCACGCCGGCTGCCCCGATCTGGGCGAGCACCTCGCGCACCGCGCTGAGCTGCCCCTCGGGGTCATCGTCTGACCCGTCGACCACGTGCACGATGAGGTCGGCGTCGACCACCTCTTCCAGAGTCGAGCGGAAGGCCTCAACCAGCTGATGAGGGAGGTGGCGCACGAAGCCCACGGTGTCGGCCATCGTTACCGCGCGGCCTGAGGGAGTGCGGGCCTTGCGCACCGTGGGGTCGAGCGTGGCGAACAGCGAATCCTCGACGAGCACACCCGCCCCCGTGAGCTGGTTGAGCAGCGACGACTTGCCCGCGTTGGTGTAGCCAGCGATGGCCACCGTCGGAATTGCCGCGCGGCGACGGGCGGCCCGCTGCGTGGTGCGTACGCGCTGCAGGTCCTTGAGCTCACGCCTCAGGCGGCCCACCTGCTCGCGGATGCGGCGCCGATCGGTTTCGATCTTGGTCTCGCCAGGGCCGCGGGTTCCGACGCCGCCCGCCTTGCCACCCGCCGCGCCGCCCGCCTGCCGCGACAGCGACTCACCCCAGCCCCGCAGTCGCGGCAGCAGGTACTGCATCTGGGCGAGCGACACCTGCGCCTGACCCTCGCGGCTCTTGGCGTGCTGGGCGAAGATGTCGAGAATCAGCCAGGTGCGGTCGACGACCTTCACCTTGGTGACGTCTTCGAGGGTGCGCAACTGTCCTGGCGAGAGTTCGCCGTCGCAGATCACGGTGTCGGCACCGGTGGCGATCACGATCTCGCGTAGCTCACGCGCCTTGCCACTGCCGATGTAGGTCGCGGGGTCAGGGCGGTCGCGGCGCTGGATGACACCTTCCAGAACCACCGACCCCGCCGTTTCGGCCAGGCGGGCCAGCTCAGTGAGCGAGCGCTCGGCCTCGAGCGCAGTGCCTGTGGTCCAGACCCCCACCAGCACCACGCGCTCGAGCCGGACCTGTCGGTACTCGACCTCAGTGACGTCTTCGAGCTCGGTCGACAGCGAGTCGACCCTGCGTAGCGCGGCGCGCTCGGCGCGCTCGAGGTCACCGGTGGTGAGTTCGTCGAGGTCGAGGTCGGGGTCGTGCAGGTGCTCGGTCATGTGGCCCCAGTCTGGCACGGCAGGGGCTCGGGCGGGTGGGGCTGTGCACTGCACCGCGCTCAGCCCGCGGGCAGATTCCCGGAAGCGACCACTTCCACTCACCCTGACTCGCTCATCCATGCGAAAGCGTCACACCGCCACCCCGGGTGTGACGCTTTCCTATGGATGAGCAGGCTTGGAGGCCGGCAGAAAGGGCGCTAGCGCACCGAGAGTGCGGCCCACCACAGGTCGCTGGGCCGTAGCTCGGCCACCACCACCGCGGGGCCCGTGAGCTCGAGGGTGCCGTCGGCGCGCTCGATCACCCACAGGGTCCCGCCCGGAACGTCGACCTGGAACGAGTGCGGTGACTCGAGTCCGTCGGCCTCGTCGGCCCGCCTCGCAGCCCACGCCACCGCAACCGCGCCTGTTCCGCACGAGAGGGTTTCACCCACACCTCGCTCGTGCACTCTCATGCGCACGTGGCCTGGCGCGACACGCACCACGAACTCGACGTTCACCCCCGCGGGAAACATCGAGTCTGGGGTGACGAGGGGCGCCGACATCAGGTCGCCGGCGTCGCCGAGAGACTCGACGAACACCACCGCGTGCGGATTGGGGCAGGTCACCGCTGTGGCGTTCCAGCTGTTGTCACCCACCGACACCACCGGCATCGCCCGCAGCAGGGGGCCGGTTGCCGGGGCGAGCGCCACGGTGACATCGCCCGCTTCGGGCACCACCATCGGGTGCGGACCGCCCCGGGTGGCCACGGTCATGGCGCCGGGAACCGCAAGTCCGGAGTTGACGAGGTAGCGGGCGAAAAGTCTGATGCCGTTGCCGCACATTTCAGCGGTTGAGCCGTCGGCGTTGCGATAGTCCATGAACCACGGGGCTTCGGGTGCCTGCTCGGCCACCTCGGGGCACAGCGCGGTGGGAACTACGCGCAGCAGGCCGTCGCCACCGACGCCGGTGCGCCGGTCGCACAGCGCACGCACCTGGGCGGGCGTGACGTCGAACCTGGCCTCGGGGTCGGGCAGCAGCACGAAGTCGTTGCCGGTGGCATGCCCCTTGAGCAGAAGCGGTGGCTGACCCATGACGTCAGCCTAGGCGCCTGAAGCCGACGTTCGACGCCTGGCGGCCGCCGCCTCGTACGCCCGGTCGACCGTCTCGAGCACGCGGGGCCACACCTGGTCGGGCTCGATCGCCCGGTTGTGAGCCGCAATGGCCTCGCGAAGCCCGACGTCGGTGGCCAGCCGCACGACGGCAACCGCCATCTCGTCGTCGGAGCCCACGAGCAACCCCTCCACCCCGTCACGCACGAACTCGGTGATGCCGGTTTCGCGACGGGCGACCACCGGAAGCCCGGCGGTGCGCGCCTCGAGCGCGGCGAGCCCGAACGACTCCTTGACCGATGGCTGCACGAACAGGTCAGCGGTGGCGTAGAGCGACCTGATCTGCTCGTGCGTCAGGCGGCCGGGGAGGCTCACGTCGAGCCCGCGGTCGCGAATCCGGCGCTCGACCCGAGCTCGGTCGGGCCCGTCGCCCACCACGGTCAACCGCAGGCGCATGTCGGAGGAAAGCGCGGCCGAGGCGGCCTCGACGATGTCGAGCAGCGGACGTGCGCGCTTGCGCGGCGCGAGTCGCAGTACCGACACCGCGTGCACCTCCGACGGCGAGTGCGGCACGGGTGAGACCCGCCACAGCGACGGGTCGACGCCGTTGGGAGTGACAAGCACCGCGGCCGAGCTGCCCACCACCGATCGAATGCGAGCGGCCGCCACCTCGCTGACGGCGGCGAGTTGCACCCCCAGCCGCGACCAACGAACGAGGCCGTCGAGCACGCGGAAGCCCGGCTGAGCCAGCGGGCCCCACACGCTGTGCACGGTCACCAGCGTGGGCAGGCCCCGGCCGGCAGTGGCTCTCAGTCCCGACCACGCGAACGGCGACACCACCCCGGCGTGCACATGCACCACGAGCCGGTCGCCCGCGTTCGCGCCCACTCGGTCGATGACCCCAAGCACGTGATGGGCCGTGCGCGGGTGTACCGGCAGGTCGAAGGGGATGGTGGCCGCAACCCGGTGCACGGTCACGCCGTCGAGCATTTCGACCCCACTGCGCACCTCGCCCGAGCCCGGCGTTCCGGTGATGACGTGCACGTCGTGGCCCTCGGCAGCTTGGCGCATGGCCAGTTGGCGCACCTGCACCTCGATACCGCCCAGCCGCGGGAGGTAGCAGTCGGACACGTGCACGATGAGTCTCCCGGCCACCGCACACCCCCTTCGTGTCGTCACCCGTCGCGGGCAGTCGGCCTCGCGCGGCCCCGGAGGTGACGCTACCGTGCGAGCGTGGCCACGCTGGTGTTCCTGCACGCGCATCCCGACGACGAGGCGCTGTTCACCGCTGGAACTATGGCCCGAGCGTCAGCTGAAGGCCACCGCGTGGTGCTCGTGGTTGCCACCTCGGGCGATCAGGGTCTCGCCGCCGGCCACTTCGGCGAGCCTCATCAACTTGCCGAAACGCGCGCCGCCGAACTCGAGCAGTCGGCACGCGCCCT
>WLOZ01000110.1 GCA_009699025.1 Actinomycetota bacterium | reverse complement strand
TGAGGCTGCGTCAGCATTGGTGTGGGCGTTGAACAGCGCCACGTCGCTGCGGATCAGGCGGTGGATCAGCCGCCCCTTGGAAGTGTCGGCCGCCACCGAGGTGACCCCTGACAGGAAGAGGGGGTGGTGGGTGACGAGCAGGCTCGCGCCGAATGTGACGGCCTCGTGGCCGACCTCCTCGGAGGCGTCGACGGCGAGCAGGATGCTGCGCACCGGAGCCGACGGTTCGCCGCAGATGAGCCCGACCGAGTCCCACTCGGCTGCGAGTCGCTGGGGGAAGAGCCCTTCGAGTACGCGCATGACGTCGGCCACCGACGGAACGTTGTGCGAGGCTGCGGAAACGGTCACGCGCTGAGACTACGGGACGAAACTACGGGACCCTGTTCGGCACGGCAGGCGCTGGGAACCACCGAGCACATGGCCCCACATTGCTGACCCAGCCACCCGTGGGCGCAGACGGACTCGAACCGCCGACTTCCTGCTTGTAAGGCAGGCGCTCTAACCAACTGAGCTATGCGCCCGAGCACACCACACAGTACGCGCAGCCGCTGAGTGGACGACAGGGACCGTGGCCACCTAGGTCTCGGGCCCGTGGCGGCCACGGTCGATACAAGCATCCACCCCGCAACGACGACGCGCATCTCGAGCGCAACTAGCTCAGACCAGCCGGGCCAGCGCGGCACGGTAGTCGTCTGCGCTGCGTGCCTGCGACGGACTCGTGAGCACACTCCACCGCACGATTCCGTCACGATCAACGAGGAAGGTGCCACGGTTGGCGAACCCCCGCGCCTCGACGAACACGCCGTACTGGCGCGCCACCGCACCGTGGGGCCAGAAGTCGCTGAGCAGCGGGTGATCGATTCCTTCTCGCTCCGCGAAGGCCTTGAGGCTCGCAATCGGGTCGCACGACACCGCGAGGGTCACCACTCGATGGTTGACGAACTCGTGGCTGCCAGCCTCAATGTCGTGCAACTCGCGGGTGCACGTGGGGGTGAACGCGAAGGGGAAGAACACCAGCAGCACCGCCTGGCTACCGCGCAGGTGGGAGAGCCGGTGCGTCTGGCCGAACTGATCACACAGCTCGAAGTCGGGGGCGGGAAGGCCGATCAGGCTCTCCACCATGTGCGCCTCCTCCTACGTCGTCCGTCGCTCGTGCGACAGGATGAGATCGTGACACACCTTCCTGCGCGGCTCACCCCTGATCCGGGTGAGAGAGGACTCGCCAGCAATGATCCGGGCGCCGTGGGCGCCGCGGCCCTCGAGGCCTGGGACGTCCTGCTGGAGCTCGCCTCCGGATGCGACCTCACCCGAGGTGCCAGGGCGAAAGACTGGACGGGCGTCGAGGTGCTGCTCGCACTGGGCGACTGGCCAGAGAACCGCAGCCTCGACCAAATCCTCGACGACGCACGAGTCGGACGGCTCGGCACCCTCGACCAGGCAGACGACGTGCGACGCGTGCAGCAGGCCCACCGCGACGCCACCCCCGACGAGGCCGTCGCAGCCCTCCTGCGCAGTCGCGACGCGATCGCGTCATGGTTGGCCGACGGCGGCCCCTCCGAGGAGGGCCTCCTGCCCACCCGCTCACTGCTGGGCACGCTTCCGGTGCTGACCCTGTTGCACGCCACCGCATTCCAGGTCGCGGTAAGTGCACGCGACCTGATGGCCTGCGGCGCCGCGCACTCGACCCGGCTCGACGACATCGGGCTGCTCGCCCTGGTCGATACCACCGGCGCCCTCGCCGCGCGCCAGCGCGTGACCGCCTCGCTGACCGTTCGCACCCCCGATGCATTCCTCGGCACGGGCGCGCACGACGGCAACTGGCGCACCTCAGACCTCAGCCACAGCGCTGACGGCACCACGTTGTCGGCCCCCGATGAGCGGTACGGCCCCGGCGTGATCGCCACCGCCGGCACCTTCCTTGATATTGCATCAGGGCGGGCGAGCGTGCCGTCGCTCTACAGCAGCGGAGAGGTTTCAGTCACCGACCTGGCGGGCCTGCTCGCGCTGGCACCGATCATCGAGGGAGTTCCTGGAATCCCGGCGGGGGCCGCCCTCGCTCGGGCGGCACGGCTGATGTCAGGAATCGGCGGGCTGCTCGGTGGCCTGTTCCGACGGGGCTAGCTAGCGCTTCTTGGTGTGAGCGGCGACAAGTCGGGTGCCCTGCCACTCGCGCGAGGCGCTCACCGAACTGGTGTCCATGAGTCCGGCCGTGGGGGCGGCGTCGGCAATGTCTTCAGGCTCGACGTGGCCCTCGCGTCCGGGCTTGGGCGTGAACAGCCAGATAATGCCGTGCGCGTCGAGGAGGCCGATACAGTCCATCAGCACGTCGACGAGGTCGCCGTCGCCGTCGCGATACCAGAGCATCACCACGTCGATCACGTCATCGTGGTCGTCGCCCACGATGGGCGCGCCGGCGAGGTCTTCGACCGCGGTGCGCAGCGCCTCGTCACAGTCGTCGTCCCAGCCCATCTCCGAGACCACCATGCCGGGGGCGACCCCCAGCTTCGTGGCCATGGCACCCTCGGGCGACACCAGGTTCTCGCCCGGCACAGGTACCTTCCTCTCCTCGCGTGGCGGGGACCTCACCTCCCCATGGGGGTAGTCCACAGGTTCGACGCCCCGGGCGCAACCACTTTCCACTGATTGCGTCGAGTGGTCACGCACCGCTCACGCACCACTCGTGCCCGCTATCGGCCGGATTAGCCAGTGTTGCGTGCCTCGCGGCAGTCGGCGACCCCTGGTGCACGTCAGAATCCGAGGACGCAACCAAATAGGGTGTGACCGTGAATCGAGATAGATCGCATGTCATTGACGGTGGACTTCCGACGCAGTACGTCGATGTCGCTCCCGACGAGACCGCCGAGTGGCGCGAGTCGTTCGACGCCGTTGTCGACAACGCTGGTGCCTACCGGGCGCGCTATCTGATGCTGTCGCTGCTGCGCCGGGCCGCCGAGCGCAATGTGGGCGTTCCCAGCCTGCGCAGCACCGACTACATCAACACCATCTCGCCCGAGCGTGAGCCCTGGTTCCCCGGTGATGAGGCCATGGAGCGGCGCATTCGCGCCTTCATCCGATGGAACGCCGCGATGATGGTGCACCGTGCCCAGCGCCCCGGGGTTGGGGTGGGCGGTCATATCTCGACGTACGCCTCGAGCGCCTCGCTCTACGAGGTGGGCTTCAATCACTTCTTCCGCGGACCCGACCACCCGGGCGGCGGCGACCAGGTGTTCTTCCAGGGCCATGCATCGCCCGGCATCTATGCCCGCGCCTTTCTTGAGGGCCGACTCACCGAAACACAGCTCGATGGATTCAGGCAGGAACTCTCACACCCCGGCGGCGGCCTGCCCTCGTACCCGCATCCGCGCCTCATGCCCGACTTCTGGCAGTTCCCCACGGTGTCGATGGGCATGGGCCCGATCAACGCGATCTACCAGGCGCGGTTCAACCGCTACCTTCAGGACCGCGGCGTCAAGGACACGTCACAGCAGCAGGTGTGGGCATTCCTTGGCGACGGCGAGATGGACGAACCCGAGTCGGTCGGGGCACTGGGCATTGCCGCCCGAGAGGAACTCGACAATCTCACCTTCGTCGTCAACTGCAATCTGCAGGGCCTCGACGGACCAGTGCGCGGTAACGGCAAGGTCATCCAAGAGCTCGAGTCGCTGTTCCGAGGAGCCGGCTGGAATGTCATCAAGGTCGTGTGGGGTCGCGGCTGGGACCCTCTGCTCGCCGCCGACCGCGATGGCGCACTGGTCAATCTGATGAACCGCACACCCGACGGCGACTTCCAGACCTACAAGTCAGAAGATGGCGCGTTCATTCGTGAGAACTTCTTCGGCCGCGACCAGCGCACCCGCACGCTCGTCGAGGCGATGACCGACGACGAAATCTGGGCGCTTCAGCGCGGCGGGCACGACTACCGAAAGATGTACGCCGCCTACGACTCCGCCGTGAACCACAGGGGCCAGCCCACGGTGATTCTGGCCAAGACCATCAAGGGCTGGACCTTGGGCTCACACTTCGAAGCCCGCAATGCCACCCACCAGATGAAGAAGCTCACCCTCGACGACCTCATGGTCTTTCGTGACCGCCTCAACATTCCCATTCCTGACGACCAGATGGACTCGTACCTGCCGCCCTACTACCACCCTGGGCGCGACAGTGAGTTTGGCGACTACCTGCACGAGCGTCGCAGGGCGCTCGGCGGCTACGTGCCCACGCGACGCACCCAGAGCAGGGAGCTTCAGCTGCCGGGAGACGACGCCTATCAGTCGATGGCGCGGGGGTCGGGCAAGCAGGAAATCGCGACCACCATGTCGTTCGTTCGACTGCTGCGCGACCTCATGCGCGACCCCGAACTCGGCCCCAGGTTTGTGCCGATCATTCCCGACGAGGCCCGCACCTTCGGAATGGACTCACTGTTCCCCACCGCCAAGATTTACAGCCCGCACGGACAGAACTATGTCTCGGTCGACCGTGACCTCATGCTCAGCTACCAGGAGAGCACCGTCGGTCAGATCCTGCATGAGGGCATCAATGAGGCCGGGTCGGCGGCGTCGTTCATCGCCGCCGGATCGTCGTACTCGACCCATGACGAGCCCATGATTCCCGTGTACATCTTTTATTCAATGTTCGGGTTTCAGCGCACCGGAGACGCCTTCTGGCTCGCGGGCGACCAAAAGGCTCGTGGCTTCGTCATTGGCGCCACCGCCGGCCGCACCACGCTCAACGGAGAGGGCCTCCAGCACCAGGACGGCCACTCGCCGCTCCTCGCTGCCACCAATCCGGCGGCGGTGCACTACGACCCAGCCTTTGGCTTCGAGCTCGGACACATTGTGCGCGATGGCCTGCGGCGCATGTATGGCCCGTCGCCTGAAGACCTGTTCTACTACCTCACCGTGCACAATGAGCCCTCGGTGCAGCCCGCTGAGCCCGAGGGTGCTGATGTTGAGGGAATCCTGCGCGGCATGCACCTGTGGCGACCGGCCGACGCACCGGGCGCCGCACTCGCGGTGCAACTGCTTGCCTCAGGTGTCGCCGTTGCCTGGGCCGAGCGCGCGCAGCAACTCTTGCGCGATGAGTGGGGCGTGGCGGCCGATCTGTGGTCGGTCACCTCGTGGAATGAACTCAACCGCGACGGCCTCGCGTGCGACCGCGCCAGCCTGCTCGACCCCGATGCGGCCCAGCGCACCCCCTGGGTGACGCAGAAGCTCACCGGCCGCCCTGGGCCCGTCATCGCCGTGAGCGACTACATGCGCGCAGTACAGGACCAGATCCGCGAGTGGGTGCCCGGCGATTTTGCCTCGCTCGGCACCGACGGCTGGGGCATGAGCGATACCCGCGCAGCACTGCGTCGGCACTTTCTCGTCGATGCCGAGTCGATTGTGGTGCAGTCGCTCGCCACCCTCGCCAAGCGCGGCGAGATCGGTTCCGACGTCGTGCGTCAGGCCCTGGCGAAGTACCGGCTCGAAGACCCGCGCGCTGCGACTGCCACCAGCACGGCCGGGAGTGCGTGGGGCGAGGAGGGCTAGGTCCGACACCCCTACCTGTGTGATTCCCACAACTCCCCGAAGTGCGTGGGCCACACTGGTGACATGCCGATAGGACATCGCGCCGTTACCGCACGGCGGTTAGAACGGGAGACCGGGTCCCTTGCCACCGCGGCCGCCGCGCGTATGGACGAGACTCTCCCCTGGTTTGGCGCCATGTCGGCCGACGACAGGGCGTGGGTTGGCCTCGTCGCCCAGGCCGGTATCGCCGCCTTTGTGGGCTGGTACCGCGACCCCGAGTCGGCCCCCGCTATCACTGCCGATGTCTTCGGCACCGCCCCCCGCGAACTCGCCCGCGCCGTCACGCTCGCCCAGACCGTCGACCTCGTTCGAGCAACCATTGATGTGGTCGAGGAGAACCTGGCGTCGATCGCCCGGCCCGACGACCAGGACGAGTTGCGTGAGGCCGTGCTGCGGTACAGCCGGGAGATCGCCTTCGCCGCCGCCGATGTCTACGCTCGCGCGGCCGAAGAGCGCGGCGCCTGGGACGCCCGCATCGAGTCGGCCACCCTCGACGCGCTGCTCAGCCCCACGGCCGAGTCACCCATCACGGTGGCTGGCCGGGCCGCCTCCCTCGGCTGGACCGGCCGCGAGGGGGTGGTGGTCGTCGTGGGCTCCGCTCCCTCACGCGGCCAGTCGGGTGCCTCCGACGGAGAGGGGGTTCGCCGCACGGCCCACGCGCATCGACTCGACGTGCTGAGCGGCGTGAGGGGATCGCTCCTACTCGTGGTGCTCGGAGGTGTGACCGACGTACAGCGGTCGGCTCGCTGGATTACCCCGCACTTCGGCACCGGGCCGGTCGTTGCCGGACCCATGGTCGCCCTGCTCACCGACGCTCGGCAGTCGGCTACCGCAGCCCTCGACGGGCTGGCCGTGGCCGGCGCCTGGCCCGAGGCTCCTCGACCCGCGCTTTCTGACGACCTGCTGCCCGAGCGAGCCCTGGCGGGCCAGCCGGCCGCGCGCGAGGCACTCATCCGCGAAACGGCGG
>WLOZ01000011.1 GCA_009699025.1 Actinomycetota bacterium | reverse complement strand
CGCCTACGTAGGCAGTTTTGGGTCCCTCAAGAGCGTCTGCGCCAAGAATGAGGGCCACGAAGAGGATCGGCAGGGCGACGTGGAGGAGCCACGAACCGGGGCGCGACCACTCGGGCACAGTCATTTCGGGGTGAGGGGGTTGGTCGTCGTTCAGCGGGTGCGCCCGCTCTGCTTCGCAGCCGTTCATAGCGTGACCTCCGAAAGCGGAGTGCCCCTCGAGAACCCCGTCGGGTCCTCATCGGCAAATCGGGCCACAAACTTGAGGCGCTCTCATCCCGCTATCGTGGCTACGTGACCAGACTCTCGGTACTCGACCTCTCCATGATCTCCGAGGGCTCCACCGCCGGAGCCGCGCTGCGCAACAGCCGCGACCTCGCCCAGCACGCCGAGCGGCTCGGCTACGTGCGCTTCTGGCTGGCAGAGCACCACAACATGCGTGGCATCGCAAGCGCTGCGACCTCGGTGGCCATCGGGTACGTCGCCGAGGGCACCAGCTCGATCCGGGTGGGGTCGGGTGGCATCATGCTGCCCAATCACGCACCGCTCGTGATCGCCGAGCAGTTCGGAACCCTCGCGAGCCTCTACCCAGGTCGCATCGACCTCGGCGTGGGGCGCGCGCCCGGAACCGACCAGCTCACCTCGCGGGCGCTGAGGCGAACTCGCGCTGGCGACGTCGATGAGTTTCCTCAGGACGTGCTCGAGCTGATGGCCTACCTCGGCGACCCCGAACCCGGTCAGCAGGTTCACGCGGTTCCGGGCGAGGGCACTCGAGTTCCGGTCTTTATCCTCGGATCATCAACGTACGGCGCCCAGTTGGCGGCTCACTTCGGCCTTCCCTACGCCTTCGCCTCGCACTTCGCCCCCGCCGACCTCGACGTGGCGCTGCGCCTCTACCGCGACAGGTTTCAACCGTCGTCGGTGCTCGAGCGGCCGTATGTGCTGGTGGGCCTCAGTGTCACGGCCGCGCCGAGCGACGAGGAGGCGCACCACCTGTTTACCTCGTCGCAGCAGTCGTTCGTGAACCTGCGCATCGGTCGGCCGGGGCCGCTGCCTCCGCCCGTCGACGACATCAGGGCGATGTACCCCTCCGAGGTGCAGCCACTTCTCGATGAGGTGCTGGCGCGCTCGGTGGTGGGGTCGCCCGAGACGGTTGCGGCGGGCCTTGCCGCCTTCGCCGCTCGCACCGGTGCTGACGAGATCATCGTGGCCGGCCAGTTCTTCGAGCACGCAGATCGGGTGCGCTCGCTCGAGATCACCGCGGTTTCGGCCGAGAGGCTCGCGGCATGAATCCTGACTCAGTGTCGGCGTGGCGCACCGTGAACTCGTCGTGGGGAGTGTGGTGCACCGATCTAGGTTCGTGGTCGGCAGCCTTCGAGCGCCACTACTCACGCGAGGTTGAGCGGCTCGGCTACTCATCGCTGTGGATTCCAGAGAACCCGTCGAGCAAGGAGTCGCTCGTTCATGCCGGGCTGCTGCTGAGCATGACTGACACGCTTGTGGTGGGCACCGGCATCACCAGCGTGTGGGCGCGCGACGCGGTGGCGGCTAACAATGGCGGACAGGCATTGGCCGAGGCGTACGACGGCCGCTTCGTTCTAGGGCTCGGT
Source organism: Actinomycetota bacterium (assembly GCA_009699025.1). The sequence goes on along the minus strand of WLOZ01000011.1, from coordinate 13,958 downwards.
GTCAGTCACCGAGTGCTCAACGCGGCTCGGGGAGGCGACTACGGCAAGCCGTTCGCCACGATGAGCGAGTACCTCACGGCCCTCGCTGACGCGACGTACGACGCGCCGGCAGCAGCGAGCCCTATGCCGGTGGTGATCGCCGCTCTGCGGCCCAAGATGCTGGCGTTGGCGGCCGACAAGGCCGACGGTGCGCACACCTACATGGTCACGACCGCGCACACAGCCGAGGCTCGGGCAGCTCTGGGCGCCGGACCGCTGCTCATCGTGGAGCAGAGTTTCGTCATCGCATCCGATCAGGTTGAGGCGCGGGGGCTGGCCCGCGAGCACCTCTCGTGGTATCTCGGGCAGCCCAATTACCAGGGGTCGCTGCTGGCGCAGGGGTTCAGCGAGGCGGATCTCGCCGACGGAGGGTCAGACCACCTAGTTGACTCGCTCGTCGCCTGGGGGTCTGTCGACGAGGTCGAGTCGCGGGTGGCCGAACACCTGCGCAACGGAGCTGACCAGGTTTTGCTTCACCCGGTGTCTGGCACCCCCGACGAGCAGCTGGCCTCGCTCGGAGTCGTCGCAGAGCGCCTCGCGCTGACCGCTGGGTAGAGGCAGCACCGACTGTTTTCCCGGCCTTGGCTGACTACGACTGAGGCGCAACTCCGAGAACCCGGGCCACCTCGACGGCCACGGAAGCTGAGGAGGGCGACGACGAGACCCCTGCGACGGCAAGGCCTGCCTCCCTCGCGGCGCGTGCGGTGGTGTCGCCGCCGCAGACAACGAGCACGGCTGGGTGAGGTCGACCGTGCGCCAGCAGGGCCCGAACGGCGCTAGGCGAGCGAAGCACCACCACGGCGACTTCGCCGCGCTCGAGCAGGAGCGCACTGGGTGGGGTCTCAGTGACCACCTGAGTGTCGTACACGATGCCCTCGTGCACCTCCCAGCCATCACGTCGAAGCCCGTCGGGCAGTGTTCGCAGCGCAAGGCGTCCGCACGGGAACAGCGCGCGTGCCGGACCGTACTCGGCCATCGCTTCGACGAGTGCCGCTGCGGAGGATTCCGCTGGAACGACCACGTCGTCGAACCCCAGCGCGCGCAGGGTGGCCGCCGTTCTCTCGCCGGTGGCACCCGCACGAACACCGCGCCCGGCGGCAGCGCGGCAGGCGGCGGCGAGCTCCGCGAACCCCGCGCCTTCGGCCCAGGTGGGCATGGTCATCGGCGAGGTGGCCACCAGCCACGAGTCAGAACCCGCCTGGCCGAGCAGCGTGAGCAGCGGGTCAGCCTCCGAACCCTCCGACGCCGAGGTGGGCACGATGCTGAGGTAGGGGTCGCTCACGGCGCCGATGCCGAGATCGCCGAGCGCTGAGGCGTCTGCCTCGTTGGAGTCGGAGCGAACCAGCAGCACGGGTCCGCGCTGGTCGGCCCCCCGCAATTGGCCTGCCACCAGCAAGCCCAGCGCGCGCGCCTCCACGAGTGCCGCGATGGGTAGGGCCCGCGACGCGTGCGCGACACGGAGGTGCCCACCCTCGGCGAGTTCGGCGCGCAGCGACAGAACCCCGTCGGCGTAGTGAGCCAGAGCTCCGATTGCGGTGGTGCAGGCCGCGTCGATACCGCGAAGCACCTCGCGCTCGGCAGCGGTGGTGAGTCGAGCGAGGGGGTCGTCGAGGCGGCGCAGCAGCTCGGTCATCACCGTGTCGTCGGAGCGGCACTCAACCGCGAGGGCCCCCTGTGCAGGAGCGGAAACGATGTCGAGCCTCTCGGTGGCCTCGTCCAGCCGTCCGAGTCGGGCGAGGCCGGCTGCGGCCACAATCGTTGCGTCGTACTCGCCGGAGCGAACCTTCGCGATGCGAGAGTCGACATTGCCCCGAATGGGCCGCACGATCAGGTCGGGGCGAAGTCTGTGAACCGCGGCAGCACGCCGCGGCGAGCTGGTGCCAACGCTGGCACCGGCTGGAAGGTCGAGCAAACGACGTGAATCGCGCGACACCAGCACGTCGTCGGGGCTTTCCCGAGGTGGCACCGCGGCAAGCAGCAGGCCTGGGGCTGGTGCACTGGGAAGGTCCTTGTACGAGTGCACGATGACGTCGACCTCACCGGCGAGCAGTGCAGTGCGCAGAGCTGAGACGAATAGCCCCGGACTTCCGGGCTGATCGAGCGGCTTGGTGGTGTCGTCGCCCTGGGTGCGAATGAGCACCTCGGTCCAGGTGCGCCCTGTCTCTGAGGCCAGTTGGTCACCAACGAGGGCCGACTGCGTGCGCGCGAGCTGGCTGGCGCGCGTGCCCAGCCGGATGGGCCCTGTGTTAGTCACCGGTGCGGGCGTCGATGTCGATGCCAAAGAGGGTACGCACCGCATCGTGGTAGTCGGCGATGTTTCCGGTGCGCGCGAGCTCGTGGGCCTGAATCGACGGCGTGTGCAGCAGCGCGTTTGACACTCGGTTGAGCGAACGCGCCACCTCGTCAGCGGTCTCGACGTCGACTCGACCACGGATGCGCTGAAGCTCGTCGTCGATGATTGCCATCACGTGACTGCGCATCGCGACAACGGCGCCGTCGGCTGTGCGTCCGGACTCGTCACGTTCGAACTGCCCCACAGCGTCGAGGACGATGTTCTGCGCTTCTAGGATCGCGGCCGAATGCTCGCGAGGCGCATGGGCGTGGATGACACCGAGGTCAATCACATCGACCTCAGGAAGGTCGCGAGCATCGGAGGCAACGTCGGGAACTAAGGCGAGGTCGAGGATCGGCAGGGTTGCGTGAGCTCCGGTGCGCGCCCGAGCAAGAAGGGCGCGGTCGAGCACCGGCAGGTTCGATCCGCTGCAGGCTGCGACGACCCCTGCGGATCTGACTGCCTTCTCGAGGTGCTCGTGGCTCACGGGGGTGAGGTCGTGAGTGGCTGCGAACCCCGACGCCCTGCCCGAGGTGGAGTGGACGCCGATCTCGATGCAACCACGACGTGCCAGCGCAGCGCTCACCACGCGCGCATACGAGCCGGTGCCCAGCACGAGCGCGCGCTGACCTTCCAACGAGCCGTGGCGATCTTCGGCAACGTCGAGGCCCACGGTGACAATCGATCGGCCAGCCGCGCCAAGGCCGGTCATCGACGTGACAGCCTTCGACGTGGCGAGCGCCCGCTGCAGCAGCCGCTCGATAGTGGGCGATGTGGTGCCCTCACGCTGGGCCCGGGCAAGCGCGTCGCGCACCTGGCCTGCGATCTCGTCTTCGCCCACCACCATCGACTCGAGGCCCGCGGCCACGGAGAACAGGTGCTGGGCAACGGAGGTGCCGACCACCACGCGCATGGCATCGGCCACGTAGTCGATCGGAAGCTGGGCGGACTGGGCAATGAGCTGGGTGGTGGCCTCGACCGGATCGTGGAAGCGTCTGAGGTCGAGGTAGACCTCAAAGCGATTGCACGTCGAGAGCACAAACGCTCCGGCCACGTCAGCGCTGTCGGAGACGATCTGACGGGCGAGTCTGTCACCTGCGGCGGACAACCGGGCGATCTCGTCGAGCGGCACATCGTGGTGGCTTGCTCCCACGAGCACCAAGGTCATGGGCCCAGAGTACGCGGATGTTGGGCACCCCACACCCCCGGTATGTTGGGGGAATGTCAGAGGTGGCGCTCCCCTCCGAGCATCCGCTCACCAGTGGTGTCACGGCGGCTTCACCCGCAATGGTGGCCTACCGGGGTGGCCAGCCCGACACACGGCCGATTTGGATGATGCGACAGGCCGGACGTTCACTGCCCGAGTACCGGCGCGTGCGTGAAGGCATTCCCATGCTCGAGTCGTGCTTGCGCCCCGACCTCGTGACCGAGATCACCCTTCAGCCGGTTCGAAGACACCGCGTGGACGCAGCAATCCTGTTCAGTGACATTGTGATTCCGCTGAAGCTGGCGGGAGTCGAGGTCGACATCGTTGCCGGAGTGGGCCCCGTGATGGCCGCGCCCGTTCGCACCGTTGCCGACGTACGGGCACTGCGTCCGCTGAGTCCCGACGCACTGACCCCGATCACCGACGCTGTGGGCATGATCGTCGAACAGCTCGGGTCGACGCCCCTCATCGGATTCGCGGGTGCTCCCTTCACCCTCGCCTCGTACCTCGTTGAGGGTCGCCCGTCACGCGACTACCAGCACACACTCGCCATGATGCGCGATGAGCCGGCCCTCTGGCACGAGTTGCTGGGTCATGTCGCACTCGTCACCGGCGCATTCCTTCGCGCACAGGCGATGGCGGGTGCCAGCGCGGTGCAGCTGTTCGACTCGTGGGTGGGTGCACTCACTCCGGCCGAGTACGTCGAGTACGCCCAGCCGCACTCCGCGACCGTGCTCGCCGCGGTGTCAGACCTGCCGGTGCCTCGCATTCACTTCGGAACGCGGTCGCGCCCGCTGCTCGCGCTCATGCGCGATGCCGGTGCCACGGTGATGGGGGTTGACTTCGACACTCCTCTCGACGAGGCGAACGAGATTCTTGGCGGCACCATCCCGCTTCAGGGAAACATCAACCCCGGACTGCTGGCGGGTGAGTGGGCGGCGCTGGAGGCCAACGTGCGCGATGTCGTTCGACGGGGAGAGTCGGCACCGGGCCACGTGGTGAATCTTGGCCACGGTGTTCCTCCTGAGACCGATCCCGATGTGCTCACCCGCATGGTCGAACTCGTTCATTCGATTCCATGAGCCCGCGGGTTGCCGTCGTGGGAGGTGGCCTGTCGGGGCTGCTTGCGGCTCGCGCACTGAGCCCCGACCACGACGTGATCCTGTGTGAGGCGGGACCCTCTCTCGGTGGTGCCATCGGGGTGGTGCGTCTCGCCGGAGTGCTCACCGACTCCGGAGCAGAGTCGTTCGCGGTCGCGCGCCCTGAGGCGAGATTGCTCATCGACGAACTTCATCTCGGAGATCGAGTCGTGGCACCCACCCGCTCGAATGCGCATCTCTGGCGGGAGGACGGCCTCTACGCGCTGCCGGTCAGCCTTCTTGGCGTGCCGGTCGACCTTCGCTCGTCGGAGGTGGTGGCGATCATCGGAACCGGCGAGGCCGAGCGGGCCGCGGGGCTCGACGCCGCCCCAATGCGCGCTCCTCGGTTGGGCGAGACCCTCGGCTCACTGGTGCGTGAGCGCATGGGAGACATGGTCGCTAGCCGCATTCTCACCCCGGTAGTCGCGGGGGTGCATGCGATTTCCCCCGACTTGGTTGAAGCCGAGGCGGTCATTCCTGGCCTCGGCGCTGCGATGGTGCGCGAGGGCAGCCTGAGCGGGGCAGCGCGGGCACTGCGGGCGGGCGGCGAACGTCCGGGCGCAGCGGTGAATGGCCTCGACGGTGGAATGTCAACGTTGGTGACCGCGCTTGAAAGTGAGTTGTCGGGCGTTCGAGTGCACCTGAACACTGCGGTCGAGCGAGTCGAGCGCGACGGGCCAGCCTGGGTCGTCACCACGCACGGGGGGAGGTTCGACGTTGACCTCGTTGTGCTGGCCGTGCCGGCGCCGGTGGCTGCCTCGATTCTCGATATGCCATCGGTAGCGACGCCGCTGTCGTCAATTCGGGTGGGCGATGTGGCGGTGGTCTCGCTGGTGGTCGACTGTGCACAGCTCGACGCCGCACCCGTCGGATCCGGCGTGCTCGTCGATCCCGACCAGTCACTCGTTCGGGCCAAGGCGCTCACGCATGCCACAGCGAAGTGGGGGTGGTTGGCCCGCGAGTTCGGCCCGGGGCGACATCTGCTTCGACTCTCGTACGGGCGTGATGGCGTGGTGGCCGAGCCCATGGACACGTTGGTGAACCAGGCCCTGAGCGATGCGTCGCGCATTGCTCAGGTTCACCTTGAGGCCCTCGTCGACGCTCGTGTCACTCGGTGGCCTCAGTCTCTGGTGCATGCGCGTTCGGGCCATGGCGAGTTGGCCACACGTGTCGCGGCCGCCGCCGCAGACGTTCAGGGGCTGGCTGTGATCGGTGCCGGACTCGGGGGCAACGGCATTGCGGGCACCGTGCGGCGAGCAAACTCAGTCCGCGCGCAACTCGATCTGATGGGAGGATGAAGCCATGTCAACGGAAGAGAGCAGCCGCGTCACCGCTCGCGAGATTAACGACACCCTCCGGTACACCTGCTGGGCCGTGTTCGCGCGCACGGGGCTACCGCCGGCCGCCACCGCGGAGGAGGGGCTCAGGTCAGCGGTGGCCTCGCTAGCTGACGACGATGTTCAATTGCGAGGCTGGTACGACGTGTCCGGAATGCGTGCTGACGCTGATTTGATGGTGTGGCTGCACGGGCCAACGGCCGAATCCGTTCAGCGAGGAATTCGAGTGCTTCGGCAAACGGCGGCCGGTGAGTCGATGCGTCTTGTGTGGTCAACGATGGCGCTGCACCGACCTGCCGAGTTCAACAAGGGGCACGTTCCGTACTTCATGACCGGCGGCGAGCCGCTCGAGTGGGTGTGCGTGTACCCGTTCGTGCGCTCCTACGAGTGGTACCTGCTTCCCGAGGAAGAGCGGCGCGCCATGCTCGTTGAGCACGGAATGATGGGCCGCGACTACACGATGATCAAATCGAACACCGTTGCGGCCTTCGCCCTCGGCGACTACGAGTGGCTCCTCGCCCTCGAGTCGCCAGACCTGCACGAGATTGTCGACATGATGCGTCACCTGCGCTCGTCGGCCGCTCGACGTCACGTGCGCGAAGAGGTTCCGTTCTACACCGGTCACCTCGTCGACATCGTCGGCGCGGTCGACGTCCTCCGATGACCCCCACTGCAGTCCTTCTTGCCTCCTTTGGCGGGCCCGAGGGTGCGGATGAGGTAATGCCCTTCCTCGAGCGCGTCACCGCAGGCCGTGGCGTGCCTCCCGAACGGCTGGTCGAGGTGTCGCACCACTACCTCGCATTGGGGGGAGTGAGTCCCATTAATGCTCAAAACCGAGCCCTGCTGGCGGCGCTGCGAACCGAGTTCGACTCACACGGAATTGACCTCCCCCTGTACTGGGGCAACCGCAACTCCGCCCCCTTCTTTGACGATGCGGTGAAGCAGATGGCCGACGACGGGCACACGAGCGCGATCGCGCTGGTGACCAGTGCCTACTCGTCGTACTCGGGCTGCCGCCAGTACCGCGAGAACATTGCTGCGGCACTCGACCGCACCGGTCTCGCTGACCAGCTCGCCATCCGCACCGCGGGTCAGTACTTCGACAGTGACGGTTTCGTCGAGCCCTTCGCCCGTGGAATCGTGGGCGCGCTTGAGCGTCTCAATGCGCAGGGAATCGACGACTCGGGCATCGTCGTGCTGTGTTCGACTCACTCGATTCCGGAGTCGATGGCGGCCACGTCAGGGCCGGAGGCTTCCGGGTGGTACGTCGCGCAGCACACCGACGCGATGACTCGCATCGCGCGTCGCGCGGAGTCGATTCGGGGCCGATCGGTGCCTGAGTCGCAGCTCGTGTTTCAGTCGCGCAGCGGACCGCCGTCGATGCCGTGGCTTGAGCCCGACGTCAACGATGCGCTGAGATCGGCGGCAGCGTTGGGCGCCCAGGCTGCGGTGATTGTGCCCACCGGCTTCATCAGCGACCACGTGGAGGTCATCTGGGACCTCGACCACGAGGCCGCAGAGACCGCGGCCGAGCTGGGCCTGTCGTTTGAGCGGGTCAGCACCCCGGGCATCGACCCCATGTTCGTGGCGGCTCTCGCGGCTCAGGTCGAGCGCGCTCTCGCGGGTACGCCCGGACGCGGTGGCTGCTCAGCCAACTGCTGCCCTAACCCACGAGCACCGCAGCCCGTCATCCCCGGACCCCCAGCACCCGCAGGAGCCCAGTCATGAGCGATCGACTCACCGAGCGCCCACGGCGTCTGCGCCGCACCCCGGCGCTGCGGCGGCTGGTGCAGGAGAACCGACTATCGCGGCATGATCTGGTGCTGCCGGTGTTTGTGCGCGAGGGTGCCACTGAGCCGGTTCCTATCTCGACCATGCCGGGCGTGGTGCAGCACTCGCGCGACTCGCTGCGGCGCGCAGCGGCTGAAGCTGCGGCTGCCGGCGTGGGCGGCATCATGCTGTTTGGGGTGCCGAGCGTGCGCGACGCCGACGGCGTGGCCGCGTGTGCATCCGACAGCATTCTGGCCGAAGCGGTGCGGTGGGTGAAGGCGGAGACCGGTGACGACCTTCCCGTGATCGCCGACCTGTGCCTCGACGAATTCACCTCGCACGGCCACTGCGGGGTTCTTGCGGCCGACGGCAGCGTCGACAACGACGCCACCCTCGAGGTGTATCGCACGATGGCCTCGGTGCTCGCCGAGGCCGGAAGTGATGTGCTCGGGCTGAGCGGCATGATGGACGGCCAGGTCGCGGCGGTGCGAGACGAGCTCGACTCTGCTGGGCGCACCGACACCGTGATTCTTGCCTACGCCGCCAAGTACGCCTCAGCCTTCTACGGGCCCTTTCGCGAGGCAGTGGAATCTGCCCTGCAGGGCGACCGCCGCAGCTACCAGCAAGACCCCGCCAACTCGCGCGAGGCGATGCGGGAGGTGCGACTCGACATCGTCGAAGGTGCCGACATCGTGATGGTGAAGCCCGCACTTCCGTATCTCGATGTGCTGGCTCGCGTGAGCGACAGCGTCGACGTGCCGGTGGCCGCGTACATCGTGTCGGGCGAGTTCGCGATGATCGAGGCAGCGGCCGCCGCGGGCATGATCGACCGTGAGCGAGCGGTTCTCGAAGCTCTCATGAGCGTTCGGCGCGCTGGGGCCGGAATCATCTGCACCTACTGGGCGACGGAGTTCGCCCCACTGCTGTCCTAGGAGGACCTGATGACCACACGCTCCAGCGAGCTGTTCGCCCGAGCCCAGCACGCCATTCCGGGCGGGGTCAGCTCCCCGGTGCGGGCCTTCCGATCGGTGGGCGGAACGCCACGGTTTGTCGCGCGCGCCTCCGGCTCCACCATCACCGATGTTGACGGAAATACCTACGTCGACCTGGTGGGCGGGTGGGGACCCATGATTCTCGGCCACGCACACCCCGCAGTGGTTGCCGCCGTGCAGGAGGCAGCGGCTGGTTCGCTGTCGTTCGGGGCGCCGTGCGAGCCCGAGCTCAACCTGGCCGAGGAAATCATTCGCAGGGTGGAGCCGGTCGAGCGAGTGCGATTCACCAACTCCGGAACCGAGGCCGTGATGACGGCCGTGCGACTTGCACGCGCGAAGACCGGTCGCCCGCTGATTCTGAAGTTCTCGGGCTGCTACCACGGCCATGCCGACTCGCTGCTCGTGTCGGCCGGATCGGGCGTGGCCACTCTCGGCCTGCCTGACTCTCCCGGGGTGACGGCTGCGACGGCGGCCGAGACCGTCACGATTCCGTACGGCGACATCGCGGCGGTTGAGCGCGTGTTCGCGGAGCGCGGGGGCGATATCGCCTGCATCCTCACCGAGGCGGTGCCCGCGAACATGGGCGTGGTGCCTCCTCCCGTTGGATTCAACGCGGCCCTGGCACGCATTGCCCACGCCCACGGAAGCCTGCTGATTCTCGACGAGGTGATGACCGGCTTCCGAATGTCGATGGCCGGGCGGTGGGGTATCGAAGGTGCCAGTGAGGGGTGGGCGCCCGACCTCTTCACCTTCGGCAAGGTGATCGGTGGCGGAATGCCCCTCGCGGCCGTGGGGGGACCGGCAGTCGTGATGGACCAGCTCGCCCCGGCCGGCCCGGTGTATCAGGCCGGAACGCTCAGCGGCAATCCCACCGCGACGTCGGCGGGACTCGCCACCCTGCTGCACTGCACTCCCGACGTGTACACACACCTCGACCGCACCGCCCTGCAGGTGTCGGCCGTCGTGGGCGAGGCTCTCTCGGCCGCAGGAGTGCCTCACGTGCTGCAGAACGCGGGCAACCTGTTCAGCTTCTTCTTCACCGACCAGCCGGTGCGAACCTACGACGACGCGCGCACGCAGAACACCGCCGCTTTCGCCGCCTTCTTCCACGCGATGCTCGACCACGGAGTGTGGCTCCCGCCGTCGGCCTACGAGGCATGGTTTGTATCGGCTGCCCACTCCGACGACGACATCGAGAGAATTGCCTCGGCGGCGCGAGTGGCTGCCGTGGCGGCTGCAGCTGCTGAGCGGGGCGCCGCACAGGTGGGTTCGGGTGGGTTGCTGTAGGTCAGTCGCTCAGCTTCGCGATCACTGCATCGACTCGACGAGCCCTCGTCTCTGGCTTCTTCGCCTCGTTCACCGACCGAACGTGCTCCTTGCGATGGGTGAACGACAGTGCCTCCCACCGGTCGGTGAGCCCAGCAGTGCCGATGGTGGTACGCAGATCATCTGGCACCTCCACCGTGCGCGGTGCTGAGTCGACCGCGATGTCAACCGAGTAGGTCGCGCTGGGTGTAAGTCCGACGTCGCGCATTTCCTGATTGACCACGGTCATCCACTCGCCACGGTAGACCGAGACGCTCGTTCGAAATGTCTGGTTGCGATACGTGATGGCGCGGGAGATCTGCCCCATGACACATCCGGCCAAGTAAAAAACTGTAGTAAGATGCAGATAGAAACCGTCAAAGATGTATCACACTGCATGAAATGGAGTGATCGACGTGATAGCGATGTCGCGGACGGCGACCGCGGCCCTGAGGCTGCTGGGCACCCGCATTGAGCTCGGGCGTCGGGCCCTCGGTTGGAGCATCGAGGACACGGCTGCGCGTCTGGGAGTGAACCCGCGCACGGTGCGCGCCATCGAGCACGGGGCACAGACCGTTAGCGCGGGCGCAGTATTCGCCTACGCCGACCTCGTAGGGGTGCGCCTGTTCGGGCTAGAGGGCGACGACCTCGCGCGCGCCCAGCGAGCAGGTGAGGACATCCTGGCCCTGCTCCCCGAGCGCACTCCCGCTCCGCTGCGGACAGTTCTTGACGACGAGCCCGGCTTTTGATGGCCGCCTCCCCCCAGACGGTTCCACGTTCGGGCTACGTGTGGGCCTGGCTGCCCGGATCCGCGCAACCGGTCCTGGCCGGACAGGTGGCCGCGCTCGAAGGCCAGTACCAATTCCGATACGCACTGGCCTACTTAGACCGCCCCGGGGCTATCAGCCTGTACGAGCCCGAGCTACCGCTGGGCACGGGATGGATACCACCGCGGCAGAGCACGGGCATCGCCGGCGCCCTGAAGGACTCCAGCCCTGACTCCTGGGGTCAAAGGGTGATCATCACGCGGCTCACAGGCGCGCGCGGCAGCGCTGCGGCCGACATCGAACTGGACACGCTCACCTACTTGATGGAGTCCGGGTCCAACCGCGTCGGAGGACTGGACTTCCAGCCAGCCGCGGACACGTATACATCGCGCACAAGCGGCGCGTCGCTGGGCGAGCTGCACCGGGCTGCGCAGGACCTGATCGCTGGGAGGTTGTCTCCCGAACTCGCCGAGGCACTGCAGTACGGCACCGCCATCGGCGGCGCCCGCCCCAAGGCGGTCATCACAGATGAGCAGGGCACCGAGTGGGTGGCGAAGTTCTCCCTCTCAACCGACCTGTACCCGGTCGTCAGGGCGGAGGCGGCCGGGATGCTCCTGGCCGCCCGCGTGGGTATCGAGGTCCCCGAGGTGCGGGTCACCAGCGCGGGCGGACGCGATGTGCTGCTCGTGAAGCGGTTCGACCGCCCTGGTGACGGGACCCGGCGCATGATGGTGTCAGCGCTGACAATGCTGGGGTTCGATGACTTCCTGGGGGCCCGCTGGTCGAGTTACCCAGAGCTGATGGACGTGCTGCGCAAGTACGCTCCGTCAGGTGCCGGGCTCGGACGATCGCTGTTCGAGCGGATCGTCTTCAACGTCTTGATCACCAACATCGACGACCATGCTCGCAACCATGCCGCGTTCTGGGATGGCACCCACCTGCAGCTCACGCCGGCGTACGACCTACTGCCTCACCTGCGGACATCACACGAGGCTCGACAGGCCATGGACATCGGCCGGGCCGACTCGCCCGAGCGCAACGGCGACCGGGCGAGCACTCGCACCGCGTGCATCAACGCCGGGGGCCAGTACAACCTCACCTCCCGACAGGCCGGCGAGATCTTCGACCGGCAAGCCGACCTGATCGCCCAGCACTGGCTTGATGTGGCCGACGAGGCGGGGCTGACCCGCGAGCAGGCCGCCGGAATGCTCGGAACCTCGATTCTGCACCCGTATGCCCTGACCTAGGCAACTGCGTACGTGGCCCTGAGGCCGCGGCAGATGAAGTGCACGCCCGACAGTTGCCTGGGTGGCCCCTGAGCGCCGTGAAGTCGTGTGCGAAGCCCAACCCTGCTGCCTTGTGTCGCGGTCGGCGTGAGTCGACCACGTCGCGACTGGGAGGTTGACTGATGTCACAAGAGCTACGCGTGTTGCCAACTGAGTGGCTTGGAAAGTCAATCGATGCTTCGTGGGGACTGGTGTTCGGCGAGCAGCACCCGAAGTTTGAGACCAAAGGTCATCTTGAGCCCGCGATTCACACGCACACCAATCACGACGTTCTCATGACGATCGTGGCGCAGGAAGGTCGAGTACTGCAGGTCACCATTGGGGCTCTGGGAACACATGCAGATGACATCCCGGCGATCGGCCTCCTGTCCCCAGATTGCACTCGGCTCGAGATCGTGGGAGCAATGGGCCACGGCTCCCTCACAATCGATGGCAACTCCATGGAGGGTTTTTCTCACTTCAGGATGCACGGGAAAGACTCTGCGAGCGAAGAGTACGGCGTCTCCTTCATCGAGTACACCGCCAAGACCTGACCGTTTCACTGTCGCGCTCACGAGGCCACCGCTCGCGATTGCCTCGCTTCAAGGCAGCGCGCAGCGCATTGCCGACGTCCTCGGGTGCGCGGCACGAGTTTTCCCCGACGTCTTTGCTGTGCCCCTGGGCTGTTGGGCGATCCCTCAATCTAAGGAGCCCAGCATGCCCCGCACTCGTGTGCTCTCTGCCATGGCCATGGCAGCCGTCGTCGCAGCGGTACCGATCGTCGTCACCGCGGGCCCCGCAAGCGCTGCTACCAAGTACGGCATTACCTGCAAGGTAGGTGGCCTCACAGCGGTCGCGAAACCCCCCATCCCGGGCTCTCCAATCGCGTTCACTTGGTATGCCAAAGACGGTAGTTTCAATAGTCGAGTGACTGTTTACTCTGGCGTCACGTCCGCCCCTACTCCCCCCAACGCGGCCAAGGTGGACGTTCGGCAGTACCTGACTAATGAAATGACGAGCTTCCGCCCACTTGCCTTCATCGGTTGCCGGTGACTCTGGGCGGGTAGCGCCCTAGGCGTCGCGCCGCGAAACGGCCTCCAAGCAGCACATGCTTGGAGGCCGTTTTCATGTCGGGCAACCCGTTCGCGCCGATCAGGGCATCGAGTCGGTGGGCAGAGCCAACGCTGGGGTGACGTAGTGGCCGCGGGTATCGCCTGACGACGATGTGCGCTGCTCGCCCTCTACGACGCTTCCGCCTACCCGTTGTGCCAGCGGGGAAGGGGCAGTCACCGTGAGAGGTCGCGCTGCGTAGACTCCCTTTCGGGCGTGCAGCACAAGTTTTCGCAGAAGATCTACCTGTGCCCCCGGGCCGTTAGCTCAATTGGCAGAGCAGCGGACTTTTAATCCGCGGGTTGTGGGTTCGATCCCCACACGGCCCACCCGGCTCGCGTTGTTCTGTGGTGCAATCCGACACGTACTCAGGTGCGATCCGACACTGATCGATGTCGAATCGCAGGTTCGAATCCTGCCGGGGGCACTCGACTTCTTCAATGATATGAGGGGATTTCAGCGATTTCCCGGATCTCGTGCCACATTTCGTGCCACTTGGGGCTTTCGGAGGCTTCCACGAGTGTTACTCACCTAGTGCCCTGCCGGGCGCTGGGCGGTCCCAGTCGGGCCCTCTTCCGACCAGTTCAGGCGCGTCGAGAGCGCGCCGGGGCCGGCGCGGCCTCGACTCAGTGGGCACCGATGCCGCGCTGGGCGACGGTCCGGTCGACGCCATGCCGGCGTTGCGAACCGAGCTG
>WLOZ01000109.1 GCA_009699025.1 Actinomycetota bacterium | reverse complement strand
GAGTCTGTGCTGGTCGCGCTCGCCGACCACGGGTTCACGCCGTCGGCGATCGCGGCCCGCCTCACCTACCTCGGCGCCCCCGACTCGCTGCAGGGAGCGATTGCGGCCGGGCTCCTCGGCGGGGGGTCGCGATTCCTCGGGGCCACCGAGGACACCGGCCGCTACCTGGCCGCTGCGCTGGCTAACGTCGACGGCGACCTGCCAACGTGTGACTCCGAGTGGGAGGCCCTCGCACTTGAGGTGCTGGCCCAGACGCGCGACGCTGGCGAATTCGTTCCGGGCCTCGGGCATCCGGTGCACAAGCATGGCGACCCGCGCACCCCGCGTCTCATCGCGATCGCCACTGAGGAGTCACTGCGCGGCCCTCACCTGCAACTCTTCGAGGCGATCGGCCGCGTGCACCCGCAGGTACTGGGCCGCACCCTGCCTCTAAACGGTGCCGGCACCTGCGGCGCAGCGCTGGCCGATCTGGGCCTGCCGGTGGCCATGCTGCGAGGCTTCTCGCTGCTGGCACGCACGGCTGGCCTCCTCGGCCATCTCGCCGAGGAGCAGCGCCAACCGATGGCTGGCCGGGTGTACCACCAGGTCGACCGCAACGCGGGCTACGTTGCACCGCTGTAGGCGCGGGCCCCGACGTCAGGCCTGGGGCGACTGCTCTTCCTTCTCGTAGATGACCTCCGGCGGGCCCACGATCAGCGGGTCGGGCTCACCGATGACCGAGAGGTCCTTGCCGGGGTAGTCGAGCGAACTCAGGAACCACTTCATCGCCTCGATGCGCCCGCGCTTCTTGTCGTTACTGCGTACGACGGTCCAGGGTGCCCACTCGGTGTTGGTCTTCGAGATCATGGTGGCCTTGGCGGCGGTGTAGTCCTCCCAGAGGTTGAGCGAGGCGAGGTCCATGGCGCTGAGCTTCCACTGCCGAACTGGGTCAATGCGACGGATGGTGAAGCGTGTTACCTGCTCCTTGCGCGACACCGAGAACCAGAACTTGAACAGAATGGTGTCGCTGTCGACCAGCATCTTCTCGAACTGGGGGGCCTGCTCCATGAACTGCCCGTACTGCTCGTCGGTACAGAATCCCATGACCCTCTCGACACCCGCGCGGTTGTACCAGGAGCGATCAAACAGGGCCAACTCACCGTCGCTGGGCAGGTGCTGCACGTAGCGCTGGAAGTACCACTGCCCCGCCTCCTGCGGCGTGGGCTTGTTGAGCGCTACCACGCGGGCGAAGCGTGGATTGAGATGTTCCATGAACCGCTTGATGGTGCCACCCTTGCCGGCCGCGTCGCGACCCTCGAACACCATGGCGATCTTCTTGCCGTCCTCAATCACCCAGCTCTGTACCTTGAGCAGCTCGATCTGCAGCATCCGCTTGGTGACGTCGTACTCCTCGCGCGACATGCGGTCGTCGTACGGGTAGTTCTCGCGCCAGGTCTCGATGGGCGTGCCGTCGGGTCCGAGCAGCATGGGGTCGTCGACCTCGTCGAGCGTTCCGGACACCGCGAGGCCGCGAGTGAGCAGTTCGTCGTCGGACAGTGTGAGCAAGTCGGAGATGAGGTCGTCGAGGTCGACCACCGACTCGCGGTTGAGGATGCTCTCCTGCTCGTTCATGGACTCTCCGATCTAGGGTGGTGCCCTGTGTGCGGGGGTGGTCAGGTGGTGAGCGGCTCTGGCGGCACAGCAGACCTGCGCCTGCCGACGAGGTATCGTCCCATGCTTCCCCCACCCACGAACAGTTGCGGCATGAACAACACGAGGCTCCCCGTGGTGGGCGACGGCTAGGGGGGTGCCGAGACTTCGCAGCGCGCCCAGCAGCGCGACGACGGGGATGAGAATCCCGCACAGGCGGGTTCAACTCCCCGTCGGCAATGGGTCAAGCGTAGGTCGTCAGAAGTCTCCGAGCTTGCCCCAGAGTCCACCTGGGCTCTGGATGGTGGTGCGAGCCAGACTGGCGACCTTGAGCTTGCCGTCGACGATGGTGAGGATGCCCTTGATGCTGAGCTCGCCGACGATCTTCATCACGTCGTCGGTCGAGATATCCAATTCGGCGGCGGCCTCGTCGGGGGTGAGTGGCGTCAACGATCGCATCACGTGTCGGGCCAAACCTCGCTGATCATCGGGCAGGTCGAGGATGTCCGACATGGTGAGCGGAGCCTCGTCGCTGGCAGCGTCATCGAGGTGATCGTTGAGGCGTCGGAACATGCCGTCGGAGTTCATGCGAGCTCCGGCATGTGGATGGGCTCGGGCTGCGGCCGGCACACCTGGCACCAGAGCGTGCCACCGACCACGATCGACTTAGGAGGCTCTGCGCCGAACACGGTGATGATGAAAGGCATCGCCGCGTGATGGGTGGCACACACCCCGCGCCCGCAGAAGCGGCAGACGCCCCGTGCACTGTCGTCGCACTGTGCGCACAGCATCTGCACACTCCCTTCATCGAGCGGATGTGGCTTACGGTGACAAACGGTGAGCATGCTTGGCTCTATTTCACCTCCACACTAGACCTCGTCGTCGCTTGCACCGGGCTGAAGTGCGTCATTCGATGGCGCCAATTCTCCAAGTCGGGCCCACATACCGCTCGCAATGGGGGCTGCGTTGTCGAATTCGGTCGGCGCGTCGTCTACCGAATGGCTCAGGTCTGCCCACATGCCCACGGTCGCCGTGTCAACCGGCAGGTGCGATCGAAGCCACATCATCGCAAACAGCCCGATGCCGCGTCGAAGCTCGTCGGCCTTCTCCACAAGCGCGGCGATCTCTGCATCGCTGGCACGCCCCGCCTTGCGACCGATGGCGATCTCCCGCTGCACGGCGACTAGCTTCTCGGCTTTCTCGGCCGCGTCTGCTCCGTAGCGTGCCTCGAAGTGGTCGAGCAGTTCGGCCACGCTGCTGCCGCCTCCGAGCGCAGCCTGCTCGCTCGCGTTGGCGCCGTGACTCTGGAGGTCTTGGCGCACCCAGCGCGACGAGAGCGGCATGCCGAGCGCAACGATGCCGGCCGCGATGGCGAACACCATCACGCCGGTGAGCGTGATCAGGAGGGCCGAGCCGTTTTCGGCTTCGGTAAGGCGGTTGAATGACGAGTGCAGGGTGATGGCCACGAGGAGGCCGCCAAGCCCGATGCCGAGACGTTTGTACCAGGCCCGACCTGCGGTAACCACGATCGCGGCACCAACGATCGCTGTGCACCCGGCATGCATGAGGTTGGTCGACGACACGCGAGCTAGCGCGAGGCCAATGCCCTCGTCGGGGCCAACGCGCTCGAGGTAGAGCCAGTTCTCACGAATGGCAAAACCGGTGCCTGCCGCGAGTCCGAGCACGGCTCCGTCGACGAACCACTGGCAGCGGTGACTCAGTGAGATGAAGGGCAGGGCGAAGGACTTGGAGATCTCCTCGAAGATCGGGGCCCCCAGCACGATCAGGGAGGAGAGCCCGTAGGTGGCGGCCCACCAGTCGTTGGCGTAGATGACGATGTAGGTCGTCGCGAATCCCCACAGCAGACTCAGCAGCACGAGTGGGGCGAGTCGTTTGGCGTTTCGTCCGAGCGCGACTACCACCGCCAGCAGTGCCAGGGGCACCAGTGTGGCCAGCGCGATCTCGAGGTTAACGGTGGAGAGGTTCAAGTCCCTGACGATACTCCGATGAGGGGTCAGGAGCGAGGATCGGACGAAGTCCGGTGGCTCTGGGCGAGAAGCTCCTCGGCCGAGGAGACCTTGGAGTACGAGAAGAGGTCGAAGTCCTCCGCCGCTAGTTCATTGACCAGACGCACCGCGGTGTCGGTGAAGGCGCGGGCAACCGGGACTCGATGCTGTTGCCGATTCTCGTGCGGAATATCCCCAGCCTCGATGCCAACCGCCGCCAGCATGCGCGGAATGCTCTCATTCAACGACTCGAACCGCCCCAGAACGTAGTGGACCGGATGCTCGGTGCGCAGAAAGCTTGCTTGGGGGAGGGCTCCCCAGAAGTCGAACTGGTCGCGACCCTCAAGGCTAAGCTGGTGCCGCAGGTAGTCCTCGAACGAGCACGAGGGATAGCGGGCCGCGAAGGGGGTGCCGTACCCTCCGGTGCCCTCGGCGTAGAAGCGCGACCAGATGGAGTGCTGCCACGTGTAGGGGTTGCGGACCACAGCGAGCACCCGCACATCGCCGTCGACCTGGCCGCTCTCGATCAGTGGGGTGAGCTGCGGCTCCAGCCTGCTGTGCTGGCCGCTGTCGTAGTGCCAGGTTCCCTGCCAGCCCGGTCCGTCCACGCGTGGTGTGTCTGACCGCATCTCCGGGCTGACGTACGGCGCCAGCATCGCTGTCAGCGAGCTGCCAGCAGTCTTGTAGATGTGTACGTACACAAATCGCCGGTCGAGCGATATCAGCATGGCTTCTGCCTCCCAGGTTCACCGGACCTCATGCCGGCCGTTCTAGGGTGGCACACTGTCGTGGGCAGGCGGTGATGGGAGCCCGACACACTCGTGAGCCCGGAAGGGACGCCCGTCACCCGTGAACGACGTCGCCGATGAGTTCCTCGGCCAGCGAGGGAGCGCCCACTGAGCACGAACGCCGACAGGACGGTCAGTGTCGCGGTCATGGCCAGCACGGCAACCCACGACCGTCGGGTCACGGCCACCGACCTGTCTGCCGCCTTCAACGGCAACACGGGCAACGCCATTTTCGAGGAGGCGCTGCTCTCGCGACTCCCCCACGCCGACCACCTGTACGACCCCACGCCGCAGAGCTTCGCGCAGTACGACCACGTCGTCCTCTCCCTTGCCAACATCATCAGCGCTCACCCGTTGTCGGAGAGCCTGACCCACCTCGCCGACACGCTGGCCGAGGCGCGACGCATCAACCCTTCGCTTCGCTATGTCGTCACGGCGATCGGTGCGCAGCATTACAGCCTCGAGAATCGCGCCGCGGTTCATCCTGAGCGGCTCGCGCTGGTTCGACAACTCGCCGAGTCGGCGGAGTTCCTTGGCGTCCGCGGCTTCTACACCGCCGAACTGCTCGCTGACCACGGCATCACCAACACCTGGGTGGTGGGCGATCCCGCACTCCTTCACCCCCGCATCGGGGCCGATCAACCCGAGCTACCCGTGCCCGACGATGGCGACATCGTGGTTCACTGGACGTCCAGTGGCCGGTACCGAGACACCTACCGTGGCTTCCTCGACTGGGCCCGCCGCCACCGAGCGCACCTCGTCGCTCAATCGACGCTCGAGCGGCTCCTGCCGGGCGACAAGCCGTACTCGGTTGCCGCCAGCCCCGACCTAGCAGCCTGCCTGCAGTACTACTCGTGGCCCGGGCGACCCCATGACGAGCTGGAGGCATGGATGGTTGAGCGCGGGCTCTGGTTTGGTGCTGCCGATGACTGGTATCGGTTCCTCCGCGGCAAACGTCTCGTGCTGGGAGCCCGCTTCCACGGGAACGCGGCCGCCGTGATCGCAGGCGTGCCAGCGCTGCAGCTCACCCTCGATTCGCGCACCGCTGAGCTCAGCAGCTTCCACGGTCTGCCCTCGATGCCGCTGCACCACTTTGACCCGCGACGAGGGGCAGACGAGTACCTCGAGCTGGCCGATCTCGGAACCCTGTACGCGCGCCTGCCGTTGCTGAGAGCGAACCTGCAGGCCTTCTGGGCGGCGGTCGGGCTCAATGCGATGCCCGAGGACAACAGCGGCGCCGCCGTGGCGGCACCCGGGTGCGTCAGCGGCTCTGAGCCGCTGCTGGCGAGCGCGTGGCAGCGGGGGCTTGGACTGCGCGACCGCTACCTGCGTCGGGCCATCCTTCACGCTGATGCGCTCGACCACGACCCGATGCGTCCCGCTGCTCGCGACCGGTCGGTGCTCGAGTCGATTGCGCTTCCCCGCTCCGACGCCGAAGGGCAGCTCATCGACGCGGCTCCCGGCATCGTTCACGCTCTGCGCGCCACGTCGTCGAACGAGCGAGCGCAGGAGGTTGCCCAATGGCTTGGCGCGACCGACTAGGAGATCGGCCTCTCTAAGAGTCTGAGCCGCTGGGCTCGAGCGCCAGTAGGGCCAGCGCTTCCTCGATCCTCAGCACGATCGCCTCCGGCATGAACACCGGCGGCAGGTGGCGCAGGTCGATGCTGACTGGGGAAGCGTCAACCTGCGACTCCGACATGACCACCCCTTTCAGACGGATTCGGCCCCCGGCCGGTGCCCCCATGCTTGCAACGTCACCCGTTCGTGAGCAACAGATCTGAACACATGAGGCCAACAAACCGGCGATCTCACCCCAATGGGTGATAGCTACCCCGCCGAGTGGAGAGCCACCGCCCGCGTCGGCGGACTGGCCCCAGCCGGGGCGAAAGCGGGCAGTGCGCTCTGAGGGCCATTCATCACCGGTCAGAAGTACGACACCATGGGCACGTGTCCGAGGCTGAAGCACCCTCTCGCCTGAGCAGGCGACTCGGCCTCGGGGGCGCGGTGGCAGTGGGTCTGGGCGCGATGCTCGGCACCGGCGTATTTGCCTCCTGGACACCGGCCCTCGGTTTCGCCGGCGACCAACTACTGCTGGCCCTGGGAGTCGCGGCCGCT
>WLOZ01000108.1 GCA_009699025.1 Actinomycetota bacterium | reverse complement strand
TTGTTGGCGATGTAGGTCGCCGTTCGTTTCGCCACAGCACAGATCGTCGAGGTCGGATTAGTTGCAGTCGAGGTGGTGAACACCGAACCGTCGATGACGAAGAGGTTCGCAACGTCGTGGGTTCGGCCCCATCGGTCAACGACCGAGGTTTGCGGATCGTCGCCCATCTTCGCGGTTCCGAGGTTGTGGCCCGAAGAGAAGTTACGAAAGGTGATCCACGCTTTGGTGGCGCCCGCCGCGTAGTGCGCTTCGATGGCGCGGTTCAGCCCGAAATCCAAGATGCGGTGAGTGTTGTCAGATGTGACGTAGGTGATCTTCGGAGCCGGCAGCCCATCGCTGTCGGTGAGCGTGGGATCAAGTGTGACCCGGTTGTGCTCCTCAGGCAGGTCCTCGGCGTGCACGATCCAGTCGATTGAGTGGCCCACGGACTGCTTCATCTTCAGCGCGAACTGCTCACCCCAGAAGTCCTCATCGCGCACTCCTTCGCCGATGTGCCAGCGGGTGGCCATCTCCAGCGGTCCGCCCGTTCCCATCACGTGCCACTTACTTCCGCGCACGAACCCGCGCGAGATATCGGTCTCGTAAAACTCCATGCACTCGATCTGCGCACCGGCCGGTCCAAGCCAATCCTCGAGATCATCGTCGTACAGACCGATCGCGGAACCGAAGGGGTGCAGCATCAGCCGGCGACCCACGAGATCTGAACTATTGGCCAAACCGTTGGGGAATCGACTCGACTCGCTCATCAGCAACAGCCTCGGCGTTCCGATTCCGTTGGCCGCGACGATGACGACGCGGGCGGCCTGGAACTTCTCATGGCCGTCCTGGAGATAGATGGCGCCATTGGCGCGGCCCTTCTCGTCAAGAGTGATGCGCGCGACGCGTGCTCCTGTTTCCACTTTCGCACCGTGAGCCAAGGCGTCGGGGAGCAGCGTGATGTCTGCGGAGCCCTTCGCGCCGGCAACGCACCCGGTTCGGCACACGCCCAGCCGCACGCACTTCGCCTGGCGGTTGTGGTCGCGAGAAGGAATTGCTGAGTAGCCGGGCCACCAGTGCCAGCCGAGTTTGTTCAGCCCCTCCGCCATGCGACGACCGGTCGGGTTGATGGGGTGCATGGGCAACGGCGGCCCCCCTCCCGGAGGGTAGGCCGTGTTACCCGCCAGACCGGAGACTCCCATGTCGTAGTCAGTCATCGCGAAATAGGGCAGGAGGTCTTCGTAGCTGATTGGCCAGTCGTCGGCGACACCGTCAAGTGTGCGCACCCGGAAGTCTGAGGGGAGGGGCCGGCTCCAGACCCCCGCGAAGTAGACGGTGCTGCCCCCGGCGCCGTTGTACATGTAGACGGGCTGCTCGGAGTCCTCGAGGTTCGTGGGGTAGTCCTCGCGGCGGTCACGCATGTTGGGGTCGGGGTGGTAGCGGTGGTTGTTCCACAGCAATTCGTATTCGGTCTTATCCCCAGGCAGGTCGCCGACGTCGGTCCAGTGGCCCTGATCGAGAACGACGACGCTGAGCCCTTGCTCGGCGAGAGCCTTCGCCGCCGTGGAACCCGAGGCGCCTGCGCCGATGATGAGCACGTCCACCGGGTCGTGCGACACGCTCATGACAGGCTCCCTGAAGGTGGTGGGCGAGTGGCGCTGCGGCTGGTTCCTGTGCATATATTGCGTAGTAACTGCAATCTGTGCACAGTACTCCCGATAGTAGACGCACCTGTGATCGTCGTCAACGTGACGACGGGGTCGTGTTGGGGGGGCCTCAGGGCGTGAGGTGCAGGCCCACCACAGCGAACAGGTTCACCAGCACGCCAACGCCTAGAGCCGCGATCGCACCGAGCGACATCGGCATGACCGGCGACTTCGCTCTGATGTTCAGGAACCACGCCGCGACAACAACACCCACTCCCCACGTACCCGCCCAGGCTGCAGCCGCCAGAGCGCCACCCACGAGAAATCCGATCTCCATCACCTGGAAGATCGCGGTGCGCATCACATCAGCCACTTCGCGGATGCTGGGCCACCGCTCGATCCATCCGATAACTGCGAGAAGCAAGAACACCTCGACGACTCGCAGCACCGCCACCCCGATGGCAGCCGCCCAGACGTTGGGCATCAGGAGCGCAACGACGGGCTCAAGGAAGGTGCCCGTCACCATGGTTCCGGTGACGACTGCGGTGGTGACCTTCATCGGAATGAATGCGAAGGCCCACATCAGCATGACGATTGCGGCAGGCACGGCGAAACCGATGGCGTACAGGTGCGACGACAGCGGATCCATCGCGACGATGCCCCAGTGGTAAGCCGCCCCACCCAGCCCGGCAAGCAGGGCGATCAGAGGGAGGTTGCTCTTGATGCGACGCACGTTGGTGGTGAACAGTTCGTCCTCAGCCTCGTCGTCGTCATCGGCGGTAACCCAGTCCGGAGTCTCGGAGTCATCGTCGTCAACCAGCCAACTCGCCGGCACCTGGTCGGATGCGGGCGTGGCACGGCGTGCCTCACGAACGAGCAGCACGATCATCACCAGAAGTGCTGCGCCGAAGGCCCACACCGGTGGCAGTTGCCAGCCGAACTGGCTTGCCGTGAACCACGCGAGGGTCGCCAGGCCAAACGCCACCAACGCTGGCTTGAAGCCGTAGCGGTAGGCCACGGTGAGAACAGGAAAGAGGAAAAAGGCTTGGGCTACAGGTGCGGTGAACAGGGCCGTACCTGCGGCCATGGGTACTGGCAGATTTGCCATCCCCACGGCGAGGTAGTGCAGTAAGAGTGCGATGCCGGCGCCCCAGGCCGCTCCGAGGATCAGCGAGCCGACGACTCCGCCAAGATTTGTTCGGCTCTGCCACCACCGCTTGTCGTATGTAGCTGGCAGTCGCACACCGATGTAGTCGGTCGCGATGTACACCAGATAGATGAGCGGGATGACGGCGCCGACGGAGTAGGGCAGGCCGAAGGCCCAGATGAAGGCGAGTGCCAGGCTGAAGGAGACCTTGGCGACCTGGGCACGGGTCATCTCGCCCGATCGCAGCGATGGCATCAGAGGTCTAAGTCCGTCGTGAAACACACTCACGTTTCGGTTGACCAGAATGGTCGACAGCGCCCCCATGGCCGCAAGGATGGAAACCCCAGGAATGAGCGGAACGGGCACGATCACATCGGCTCCCAGCACGGGAGGCCTCCTCTTCTCGGGACAGTGTTGGCTGTCTAGCTGTCGAGCTGTCTGGGGTCGTCGGGGATGGGTGGCGGTCTACATGTGGCTGCCACCGTTGACGTTTAACTGCGCACCCGTCATGAACGACGAGGCATCGGTGGCCAGAAAGATGACGCTCTCGGCAATCTCGGCCGGGGTGCCGAGTCGGCCGAGAGCCGCTTGACCGGGCATCGCGGCCACGACCTCTGGGGCGAAGTGGTCAAGCATGGGGGTCTCGATACATCCAGGGTTAATCACGTTGGCCCGAATACCCAGCGGGGCCGCGAATTTCGCGACTGACTTGGTGAAGCAGATCACCGCGGCTTTCGACGCGGCGTAACTCGCCCCGCTCGTCGTGCCACCGACGAGACCTGCGCGAGAGCCGATGTTGACAATCGAGCCGCCTCGGGGCATGTGAGGAATGACGGCAGTGCACATCAGCCACGTGCCTCGGACGTTGACATCAAAGACCCGGCTCCAGGCCTCCGGTTCGATCTCATCCATACGACGCGGGTCGACGATGCCGGCGAAGTTGACGAGGACGTCAATGGTGCCTCGAGCGGCAGCGAGCGCTTCGACACCAGCGGTCACGCTGTCAGGACTCGTCACGTCGACGACGAGGGATGTGCCGCCTACCTCCTCTGCGAGCCGGGCGGTGAGCTCGGCACTGATGTCCGCCACACCGACATGGGCACCTTCGGCGGCCAGGGCTCGCACTGTGGCGCTGCCCATGCCACCGGTCGCTCCGGTGACGAGAACGGTTCGGTCGGCAAGTCGGCTCATGTGTGTCTCATTTCGCTAGGCCACGTCGTCGTGGTGGTAGTAGACATAATGACGTTATGATGAGTTACTGTCCAGACACCGAGGAGTTCTTATGCCTGTCCTTGACGTTCTTCGTATCGATCGGATTGCTGCGGTCATTCGCGCAGACCGGGTTCCCGACCCACGCCGACTGGCCGACAGCCTCGCCGCGGGCGGTGTGCGTCTGGTTGAGTTCACCTTCACGACGCCTGACGTGGTGGCCGTGATCGCGGCCGCTGCCGGTGGAGACGCCATTGTCGGTGCCGGAACGGTGCTGACGGCCTCGCAGGCGCATCACGCCATTGACGCTGGGGCCGAATTTGTCGTGACACCGGCAGTACTCCCTGAGGTAGCCGACGCGTGTCGTCATCGCGGTATCCCCTTCCTGCTCGGTGCCTTCACTGCAAGTGAGGTGTGGGCTGCGCACGAACTCGGGTCGTCGCTGGTGAAGGTGTTCCCTGCTGGCACTGGCGGACCGAGCCACATCAAGGACTTGCGAGGGCCCTTTCCTCATATCGGGCTGGTCCCCTCGGGCGGCGTGACCCCCGCGAACGCGCGCAGTTTCCTTGATGCCGGAGCAGTAGCGCTGTTCGCGGGCTCGGACCTCGCATCGGCCGCTCTCGTGGAAGCTGAGCGCTACGACGACATCCGTGCCCGCGCCGAGTCATTCCGGGCCGCCGTGTCTAGGTCTTAGCGTTCCCAGATCATGACAGTGGCCGGAACCCTCTCGGGCTCCGGCCACTGCCATCTGATCACCTGTGTGCCGTTAGGCGCACTTGGGCTCGTTCGTCTTGCAGGCCGCCTCCGGCTTCTCGGGCAGCGGCTTGGCCCACGAGTCCTCGTAGCCCTGACGCAGGTTGTTCTGGATCACCGGGAGTGCGGGCACCCCGATCCAGGCCGGAACAGTCTTACCGATGAGCGTGAGCATCATCGCCCGCGCCTCGGCCACACCCTGCTCGTACGGGCGCTGGGCACCAACACCCTTGAGGAACTCCGAGGACGCGAGGTCCGTGGCGGCCTGGTCGCCCAGGTCGATGGTGGTCACGGGCAGGTTCTTGCCCTGAGCACGCAGTGCCGAGATGACACCCTGCGCCGGGCCGTCCCAGACTGCCCAGACACCGTTCACGTCGGGGTTCGCGGTGAGGAAGTTGGCTGCAACGTCGCCGGCCTGGTTCGGGTCGGTGAAGTTGCCTTCCTTGATCTTGATGTCGGGGCGGTTCGCAGCGAACCAGTCCTTGGCGCCCTTCGTGCGCTGGTTGGTCACGAAGAAGGTGATGCCGAAGTCGACGATGCCGACGGTGCCATCCTGCGGGATATAGCAGGACAGCTTCTTGGCTGCGACCTGACCGTTGCCCTGCGAGTCGGCGGAGATGACCGCCTGGTAGTCCTGAGGTGCCTTGAGGCCCTTGGCAGCGTTGTCCATGAAGACCAGCTTGATGCCGGCTTCTGACACCTTCTTGTAGGCCGGAGCGGTGGCGACGTCGTCGACCGGGATCGAGATGATGCCGTCAGGCTGGAGCTGGATCGCGTTCTCGATGTTCGCGATCTGCTTGTCAACCTTGAAGTTGGCCTCGGTGTTGCTGATGATCTCGACGCCGTACTTGCTGAACTCGTCGGTCAGGCCCTTGGTCTGGCCGTTCGGCCAGTCGCCACTGAACTGGAACACAATGGCAACCTTGAACGGCGTGCCGTTCTTGCCGGCCTTGATCGTGGCCGCGTCGGCGTCACTGATCGCAACGTCGTCGGGCGACGCGGCGGGCTCGCCGTTCGGTCCCTGGCCGACGATGCCCGACGGCTGCAGTGCGGGGAGAGCCGTTGCTGCGTCGTCTGCGCAGTAGGCCGGTGTCTCACTACTTGCCGAGCTGGAGGGTTCTGCGCTGGACGAGCTGGAGGCTGAGGATTCTCCGCTCGGTGAGCTGGCGGCGGATGACGATGATGCTCCGCCCGATGAGGCCCCGCAGGCGGCGGTCAGCAGCAGCGCGGCAGCCGTGGGAACCAGAATAATGGCCCGACGGCGCGGGCTTCTCTTGGTCGTGGTCACTGGACTCCTTCGTGGTTTGCCTGCCCGTCGGGGACGAGATCGGCTCGGTACCTGGGTGTCGCGTGCCGGTATCTACCGACGCACGATGTTCGTCACTCTTGTTCGTTTGGTGCATTCCGTGCAGTACATATGCAACATGTGCACATCATGAGTGTAGCGCCAAAGTGACGCACTGCACATCACAATGTCGTAACAAGTGCTCGTCACTGAGATCTGCTGGAAACCAGCGAATCACCAGTCGACTGTGTGAAGTATGACACTAAGGCACCTATATCTGTCTAGATTTTTCAGAATTTTGTTTAAAAAAGACTTATTGAGTCTCTCCGCCACTCATGGGCTCCGCCCAACTCCCGGCGGGACTGACTCGACGGCTGCGGTGAGGGTGCACAGTTAATCCAGCGATGCGCTCGACCAGGCAGGGGTGTGTGCATTCATTGCAGGATCAATGCACTCACTGCATACTGAGCACCTCGACGCAGTTCTCGATCCCTAGGAGTTCGCGGAACTGTTGCCCCTAGCAAGCGCACCCTACAA
>WLOZ01000107.1 GCA_009699025.1 Actinomycetota bacterium | reverse complement strand
GGCGAGCCGATAATCGTCGCGGGCTCGGCGGTGGGAATCAGTGCCGCCATCTCATGCTGCAGACGCACCGGGTAGAGCCGGTCGGAGTCAATACCGCCGACCACCACGGGCACCGTGATCGCTCCGAGCGCAGCCGCGACTCCCCCGCGGCCCCGACCCACGTCGTGGGTGTTCATCGACTCGGTGAGCGACACGTAGGTGCCGGCGTCGAACCTGCGCACCAGCTTCTCGGCATGGTGGTCGAGGTACGACTCGATGGCGTACCTGCCTCCGCGCAGCGGGTCCTCGGCTCCCTGCGACGTGCGGCCAAAGCGCAGCTCGAGCTCGGTCTCGCTGCGGTAACTGAGGTGCGCCATGCGCCGGGCCAGACCGAGCCCCTGGTGCGGGCCGCCGCCGGGCTGCGCATGGTAGTAGTCGCCATCGCAGTAGCTGGGGTCGCTGCGCACCGCGAGCACCTGCGCGGAGTAAAGCCCGATCTCGTCAGACGTCGCTGCCGCACCCACGGCCAGCACCAGCGAGGCTCCCACGCGCTCGGGGGCCATGATTGCCCACTCCAGCGCACGCATGCCGCCCATCGACCCGCCTGCCACCGCCACCCAGCGGTCGATGCCGAGCGCGTCGCTCAGACGGATTTCGACCTCAACCTGGTCACGAATAGTAATGCGAGGCCAGCGCGAGCCCCACGGCTTGCCATCGGGCGCGAGCGACGATGGGCCCGTGGTGCCCTGACACCCGCCGAGCACGTTGGGGCACACCACGAACCACTCGTCGGTGTCGAGCGCCTTGCCCGAGCCCACCACGTCGTCCCACCAGCCGGCGGTGATCTGGCCCGGACCCTCAGGGCCGGCCACATGCGAGTCGGCCGTGAGCGCATGCAGGATCAGCACGGCATTGATGACCCGGCCCCGCTCGTCACGGCGCGGGGTTCCGAACGTCTCGTAGGCCACCCGCACCGCGGGCAGCGCTCCGCCCGCCTCCAGGGTCAGCGACGGCAGGTCGACGAACTGTCGCCAACCGGGGTGGTCCCCCTCCCGCCAGGCGGCGCTGGCAGGAGGGGGTCCGTCGTACGAGATCGGCATCGCCGGTGCCTCGCTCAGGCTTCCTTGGCAGCCAGGAAGCCGGCCTCGAGGTCGTGGAAGGCCTCCTTGGAAGCGCGGAACCCGGCCTCAAGGTCGGCGAGGATATCGACGATGTTCTCGATGCCCACCGAGAGGCGCACGAGTCCGGGAGTCACGCCCGAGGCTGCCTGCTCCTCCGGCGAGAGCTGCGAGTGCGTGGTGCTCGCGGGGTGAATCACCAGGCTGCGCACGTCGCCAATGTTGGCCACGTGGCTGTGCAGCTCAAGTCCCTCAACGAAGCGCTTGCCGGCCTCAATGCCGCCCTGGATCTCGAACGACAGCACCCCGCCGGTGCCGAGGGGCGCGTACTTCTTGCCCCGCTCGTACCACGGGCTCGAGGGCAGCCCGGCGTAGTTGACCGACACCACCTCATCGCGGGCCTCGAGCCACTCGGCGACTGCCTGAGCGTTCTGCACGTGGCGCTCAACCCGAAGGCTCAGGGTTTCGATGCCCTGGGCGATCAGGAACGCGTTGAACGGGGCCACCGCCGCACCGAGGTCGCGCAGCAACTGCACCCGCGCCTTGAGGATGAACGCGAGGTTGGCACCGAGCGCCGAGCCCACACCGAGGTCGCGTGCGTACACGAGCCCGTTGTAGCTGGGGTCGGGCGTGTTGTAGTTGGGGAACTTCGCGGGGTCGGCGCCGAAGTCGAAGTTGCCACCGT
Source organism: Actinomycetota bacterium (assembly GCA_009699025.1). The sequence goes on along the minus strand of WLOZ01000107.1, from coordinate 4,791 downwards.
CGACGATGACTCCCGCAACCGCGGTGCCGTGGCCGCCGAGGTACTTGGTGGCCGAGTGCACCACGATGTCGGCTCCGTGCTCGATCGGACGAATGAGGTAGGGGGTTGCCACCGTGTTGTCGACCACCAGGGGCACACCTACTTCGTGGGCCACGCCGGCCACGCCGGAGATGTCGAGCACGTCGTTCTTCGGGTTCGAGATGGTCTCACCGAAGAACGCCTTGGTGTTGGGCCGCACGGCCGCGCGCCACGAGTCGAGGTCGTCGGGGTTCTCGACGAACGACACCTCGATGCCCATCTTCGCGAAGGTGTAGTGGAAGAGGTTGTACGTGCCGCCGTAGATGCGGGGGCTCGACACGATGTGGTCGCCCACCTCGGCGATGTTGAGCAGTGCCAGGGTCTCGGCCGCCTGCCCGCTCGAGGTGAGCAGTGCCGCCACGCCACCCTCGAGGGCGGCGATGCGGTCCTCGACCGCTGCCTGGGTCGGGTTCATGATGCGGGTGTAGATGTTGCCGAACTCCTTGAGCCCGAACAGGTTGGCCGCGTGCTCGGTGGAGTTGAACGTGTACGACGTGGTGGAGTAAATGGGCAGCGCACGCGCGTTGGTGGCGCTGTCGGGGCTCTGTCCGGAATGGACCTGCTTGGTTTCGAAGCTCCAGGCGTTCGACATGGGTGAATCTCCTCAGCGGGTTGCAGCGAGGTCGACAACGCACGGCGGGAGTGCCCACCTACATGGGGCCCACAGGACGTGCCGACCTTGCCTCGATGGAGGGGCCTTGCCTGTGCAAGGCCCGCGCTTGCCGGTTTCACGACGTTCCGTGAAACAAGCCAGGTCGTTCACCCGGGGCACCCCACCGCGGTCGGAGGGTTGCCGGCCAGCGAGCCGGGGCTTAACGCTGGCACTCTTGACCTAGTCGGTAATTTACGACACCGTCGCCGCCACTATCAACTCATGGACAGTGTCGTCTTACTATATGAGACGCCTCCTGCGACCCTGCCGCAGGCTTCATCACGCAGCCCCGAAGGCCACCCGGCCCTCGCGCAGGTCATCAGGATCGAGGCTGGAGAGCACTTCCCGCCACCACGACGGCGCCAGGGCACCCTCGAGACCCACGGCCGCCAAAGTGGCGAGTCGGCACGACGGGTCGTCGCCGCGGGCGCGATCGATGGCCACCCACGCGCGCGCGCCGTCTCCTTCGAGATAGCGCAGCACGGCGAGGCAGGCGGCCGCCTGCGCCACGAAGTGTCGGGGTGCGAGCACCACGATGGCCGCCAACGCGTCGGCCACCTCCCGCTGCGCCGGAATGCCCCGCACGTTGGCAGTGCGCACCGTCAGTGCAAGGAAGGCATCGCGCAGTAGGCCGTCGCGCAGCGCAACCAGCACGAGGGCCTGGTCGTCGAGGGTGAGCTGGTCAGGACGCTCGACGAGCAGCGTGAGGGCCCGCCACGCCCGTGCGCGAACCGTCGCTGACATGGGCAGGCTCACCCCTCGACCCCGGGTGCCGACTGACACCCCCGTCGCAGTAATCAGCGTGCGCATGCGCCGCACCACCCCCGCGGGCGCGGGTGACAACTCGGCGACGAGGTCGTCACGTGTGCCCCGCGGGGCACGACCGGCCACCACGAACCGCGCCTTGACATCGTGAGCCACCTCGGCGTCGATGGCGTGGCCGCAGAGGTCGCAGCAGGAGGTCTCCGAGCACAGGTACGACCACCAGCGCTGTCCAACAACACAGAGTGCATCGCCGGGCGAGCGACCCTCGGCGACCAGCCAGTCGACAATCGCGCGCACATCGCTGGCTCCGGGCAGGCGCGCGTCGTGCGTCAGTGGGTTGCGGGAGGCGTCGGTGTCGGTGTCGGTGTCGGGGTCGGGGTCGGGGTACGCCACCAGGTACGGCACGGAGTCGGCGGGCACCGAGAGTGCCGCCCTGCTGAGAACGCAGGCGAAGTCAGGGTGAAGCCCGCCCGCGTCGGCACCGACCGCGAGGTCGGCCCGCATGGTGAGCACCACCTCGTGGTCGAGGGGCGACACCCACACCACCACCACCGAGCGCTCGGGGGTGAATCCGAGGAGGTACGGCACGGCGCAGATCAGCGCGTCGGGACCGGTCAGGCGAACAGTTGGGAGGTCTGGGAGGTCTGGGAGGTCTGGGAGGTCTGGGTTCATGCCCCGAGTGTGTCGGCGCGACACCCGGGTATGCGCAGGAGCGACGGCACCTGTGGACAACTCATCGGCGAGGGGGGCACACCGTGCCGGTAGACCCGCACTGGCGCGCCCCGCTCGACGGAGCGCGACACCGCCACATGCGGGAACGCGAAGGCCCGGCCATCCGCAGGCTTCCCCTCCCGCAGATGACCGGGCTCGCCGACTCTAGCGGGTTCATGGTCCGCCTCGCAGGTCTGACTCGAACACTTCTGAAGATCGCGCCAGATTCCCCCGTGTGGGTGAGCGTCGCACCCGCGGAGTACCGTCGCCCCATGGGCGACTTCACCTATCGACGCATCGTCTCGGCGGCCAAGGGCATGTTTGCCGCGCTCGGAGTCAAGGTCTCGCACACCGGGTCCGAGCACATTCCAGCCGAGGGCGGAGCAGTGCTGGCCATCAACCACATTGGTTACCTCGACTTCGTCTTCGCCGGAATTCCCGTCGACGCGCGCGGCCACCGGCTGGTGCGCTTCATGGCGAAGGAGGAGACCTTCACCCATCGGGTCTCAGGGCCGCTCATGCGCAGCATGCAGCACATTCCTGTCGATCGCGCTGCCGGTACGGCAGCCTTCCGTGCGGCAGTCGCGGCACTCAAGGCGGGCGAACTCGTGGGCGTCTTTCCCGAGGCCACGATGAGCCGGTCCATCGAGATCAAGGAGATCAAGTCGGGCGCGGTGCGCATGGCGCGGGCCGCCAAGGTCCCGCTCATCCCCATGGTGGTCTTCGGCACCCAGCGGCTCATCACCTACGGCCACCGCGACCTCAGCCGGGGCACCGCGGTGTTCATCACGGTGGGTGAGCCGATCCCTACCTCGGGCGATCCCGAGGAGGTTGCGCTCGTACTGCGTGCCCGACTGCAGGAGTTGCTCGACGACACCATCGCCCGCTATCCCCAGCGCCCCTCTTCCCCCGACGACGGGTGGTGGATGCCACAGCGGCTCGGGGGCACCGCCCCCACTCTCGAGGAGGCGGCGGTGCTCGAGGCCGAGCTCGTCGCCACCCGCGCCGCGCGCAAGGCGGCCAAGCTCGCCGAGCAGGGCGACCAGCCCGCCTAGCCCTGCTCCTGACCCGACGCCCCCGATGACCCGGCACGTTGACGCTCAAGCTCGGCGGCCCACAGCGGGTGCTCCTCCCGGGCCCAGTCGGGCGACACGGTGCCCGTGCGCATGCCTACCCTGGCCTCGGGGTCGGCCCATGCCTTGCCGAGGTGCCCGATCGACACCGCAATGAGGGCCAGTGAGACGACGTCGTGCACGAAGGTGGCCCCGGTGCGCGTGGAGTCGGCGAACGCTCCGAAGTAGCGCAGCATGAGTCCGGTAGCCAGTAGCAGCAGCACCGAACCGAGCACGAACGACGAGTTGAGCTTCTGCCCTGCGTTGAACTTTCCGATCAGCAGCCCACGACGGCCCAGTGCCGACGACCTGAGCCACCGCCAGTCGGCCGGGATGAACCGGTTGAGCCGGCGCACGTCGGCGCGAAACGCCGGCGATATCAGCGCACCCACCACGAGGGGTACGGGCAGCAGCAATCCGCTGACGAAGTGCACGGTCGAGATGAATTCGCGCCGGCCTACCGCCGCGCTGAGCACGTCGAGATACAGGAAGGCTGCGCTGACCATACACACGAGCATGAGCACGCCGAGGGTGCGATGCACCCATCGCTCTCCCCCACTGAATCGCGCGAGGCGCTGGTCGCCCAGCCCGGCGGCGGCAGCGCTGCCAGGGGCGCCAGGGGTGCCAGGGTCAGACAATGGGGGCCTCCTTGCCGCCGTTGGACTGTCCTACCCAGGCGTCGGTGTCGTAGCCGAGCTGCTCCCAGTAGCCCGGCACGACCTCGCTGGCCACGCTGATCGACCCGAGCCATTTCAGCGACTTGTAGAAGTACATGGGCGCCACGTAGAGGCGCACTGGGCCGCCGTGAGCATTGGTGATGGGCGCGTCGTCGAGGTGCGTGGCCACCAGCACGTCGGGCCGCAGCGCCTGCTCCATGGTGAGCGACTCGGTGTAGACGCCGTCGAACGAGCCGAACGACACCGCGGGTGCAGTGAGGTCGGCGCCCACGTGCTTGAGTACGTCGCTGAGCAGCACGCCGGTCCAGCGCACCGAGGGCACCCGCCATCCGGTGACGCACTGAACGTCCTTGACGAGCCGTGTTTGAGGAAGTGCCGCGAGGTCGGCGTGCGACAGGGTGATCTGCTTCCCGCCCACCTTCGGGGTAACGGCGAGCCGGTAGTCGGGCAGCGCCACGTCGTCGACAGCTCCGGTGACCGAGTAGTAGCGAAACCCTCCTCCGCCTGGGAGAAGCGAGGTGATTCCCGTGGGATCCTTCTCGGCGACCTTGCCCACAGCCGAACTGATGGCTCCGCCCAGAGCCACGCCCAGCGCGCCAAGCCCCAGCATGCCCAGCACCACGCGCCGACCCACGGGCGCGCCACCTGCCTCGACCGGCGGCTGGTGGGGCTCGTACGGCTGCGGAATGGGACGCGGCTGCTGATCCATGACGGCTACTCCGGTCCGTAGTCGGCGGCGGCGATGGCGTCGACGCACTGGTCGCGGGTGAAGTTCTCGGAGCCCTCGATCTTCGGC
>WLOZ01000106.1 GCA_009699025.1 Actinomycetota bacterium | reverse complement strand
TCCCTCGAGCACCGGGAGGCCCACCGCCTCGAACCACGCGCCGACATCCTTCGAGAGTGCGGCCGAGCCTGAGACGAAGTACTCGATTCGCCCACCCATCCGCGCCTTGATCTTGGAGAACACGAGTCGCTCGGCAAGCCTGTGCTGCACTGCCAGGGCGGCCGGGACGGCCTTGCCCGAGATGCGACGCTCCGCCACCTCGCCGCCGATACCGATGGCCCAGTGGAAGATCCTCGCCTTCACGCCGCCCTCGGAATCGGTCATCGAGACGATCCGGGCATAGACCTTCTCGTAGACCCGAGGCGCGCCGGCCATGAAGTTAGGTCTGAGGTCGGCAAGGTTATCGATGATCTTGTCAACCCGACCGTCAACGGCACTCGTGAAGCCAATCTGCAGCTGTGCCGTCAACAGCACCTTGCCAAACGAGTGAGCGAGCGGAAGCCACAGCAACTGGAGTTGGTCAGCGCGGATCAGTCCAAGCGCCTCGATCGCGGCACCCTCGTACGTCCAGTTCGAGTGCGTGAGCTCAACACCCTTGGGCCGACCAGTGGTGCCGGAGGTGTAGATCAAGGTTGCGAGGTGGTCGGGACGCACGGCCGCGTCGGCAACACGCACCGCGGTGGGATGGGCGCGCAGCAAAGCCCGTCCGCGGCCGGCGAGATCTTCGAGGGTGATGATCCATTCGTCGGTGCGGGCGGAGAGATCGACCGCCAACGGATCGAGAAGGATCACTCTCTCGACCGACGGGATCTCCGAGCGCTGCTGGAGAAGCTTCGTGAGCTGCGCGCCATCCTCGGCTACCACGAACCGCGATCCCGAGTCGCTGAGGATGAACGCGATGTCATCAGCATGTGTCGAGGGATAGACCGTGGTGGTGGCTCCTCCGGCGCACATCACCGCGAGATCGGCAAAGATCCATTCCAGGCGCGTCGTGCTGGCGATCGCGACCCGCTCCTCGGGACGCAGGCCCAGCGCAAGGAAGCCGGCGGCGAGTTCCTCGATGCGTTCGCCACTGCGGGCCCAACTCCAGGACTCCCAGCCGCCCCCGGGGCGGGGGGATCGGAAGGCCTCGCGCTCGGAATCGGAGGCGATCCGGGCGTAGAGCATGCTGCCCAGGGATCGCTGAATCGCTGGCAACTGCTCAGGCCCCCGCGTGATTCGCCCTGCGCCCGGGACTGACTCATCGGCCTCGTCGTCGAACACGCGAACACCCCCTCGAGCCCCTTCTTCGTACTGTCGACACTACGCCGACACACAGGGATTGCACGGTGAAACGAGTCAACCCCCGAGACCGCAGCAGCCCCGCTCGCGACATGGGCCTACTTGGGCTTGGGGGCCGAGTCGTCGGTCGAGAGCGCGGCGATGAAGGCCTCTTGGGGAACCTCGACGCGCCCCACCATCTTCATCCGCTTCTTGCCTTCCTTCTGCTTCTCGAGCAGTTTGCGCTTGCGGGTGATGTCACCGCCGTAGCACTTGGCCAACACGTCCTTGCGGATCGCGCGGATGGTCTCGCGGGCGATCACGCGGGCTCCGATCGCGGCCTGAATCGGCACCTCGAACTGCTGGCGCGGGATGAGCTCCTTGAGCTTCCCGGCCATCGAGACACCGTAGGCGTAGGCCTTGTCGCGGTGCACGATCGAGGAGAAGGCATCGACAGCGTCGCCGTGCAGCAGGATGTCGACCTTCACCAGATCCGCCGCCTGCTCACCGGTGGGCTCATAGTCGAGGGAGGCGTAGCCGCGGGTCTTGGACTTCAGGGCGTCGAAGAAGTCGAAGACGATCTCCGCGAGCGGCAACGAGTAGCGCAGTTCAACGCGGTCTTCGGAGAGATAGTCCATCCCGAGCAGGGTGCCGCGCCGGGTCTGGCACAGCTCCATGATCGATCCGATGTACTCGTTCGGTGAGAGCACAGTGGCCCGAACGACGGGCTCGAACACCTCGGAGATCTTGCCCGTGGGGAACTCGCTGGGGTTGGTGACGATGATCTCGCTGCGGTCATCCATCGCCACCCGGTAGACGACATTGGGCGCCGTCGAGATCAGGTCGAGGTTGAACTCGCGCTCAAGACGCTCGCGGACGATCTCCAGGTGCAGCAGGCCCAGGAAGCCGCAACGGAAGCCGAATCCGAGCGCCACCGAGGTCTCGGGCTCGTACACCAACGCCGCGTCATTGAGCTTGAGCTTGTCGAGGGCCTCACGCAGTTCGGGGTAGTCGGACCCGTCGAGGGGATACAAGCCGGAGAACACCATCGGTTTGGGGTCGCGGTAGCCGCCGAGCGCCTGGGTGGCACCGCGCAGGGCCGACGTGACCGTGTCGCCCACTCGTGACTGACGAACATCCTTGACGCCAGTGATCAGGTAGCCGACCTCGCCCACCCCGATCGCCTCGGAAGCCACCGGATCAGGGGAGATCACGCCCACCTCGAGCATCTCGTGAACAGCCCCGGTGCTCATCATCGCGATGCGCTCACGCGTCGAGAGCCGACCGTCGATCACGCGCACATAGGTGACGACACCGCGATAGGTGTCGTAGACGGAGTCGAAGATGATCGCGCGCGCCGGTGCGTTGGCATCGCCAATCGGTGCCGGGACGAGGCGCACGACCTCCTCGAGAAGCTCATTGACCCCCTTGCCCGACTTGGCGCTGACCTGCAGGACATCGGCGGGATCGCAGCCGATGATCTTGGCGAGTTCTGCTGCGTACTTCTCCGGCTGCGCAGCCGGTAGATCGATCTTGTTCAAGACCGGGATCACCTGGAGGTCGTTCTCGAGGGCAAGGTAGAGGTTGGCAAGGGTCTGCGCCTCGATCCCCTGTGCCGCATCGACGAGCAGGATCGCCCCCTCGCACGCCGCGAGGCTGCGCGAGACCTCGTAGGTGAAGTCGACGTGGCCGGGGGTGTCGATGAGGTTGAGGACGTAGGTGACGCCGTCACCAGCGGTGTAGGGCAGGCGCACCGCCTGGCTCTTGATCGTGATGCCACGCTCGCGCTCGATATCCATGCGGTCGAGATACTGCGCGCGCATAGCGCGACCGTCGACGACTCCGGTGATCTGCAGCATGCGATCGGCCAGGGTGGACTTCCCGTGGTCGATGTGGGCGATGATGCAGAAGTTCCGGATGATCGACGGATCGGTCGAGCCCGGCTTGGGGGCGTTCGCATTGGCCACGGCGGTCTGGACGTCCTCAAGGTGGTGGAGGCGGAGGGGTTGATCGCACCCCTCGTGTGCGAAGGGCCCCACCATCGTCCCACGGCGCGCACGTTCCTCTGACTGATCCCGGCAGGAGGCACGGTGTCCGGCGTTCACGCGGTGGCCTCGCGGGCCTCCTGAGGGCCGGATTTGGCCCCGACCGGTCTCGACGGATACCCTGACATGTCGCGCGGAGCGCTCAAGGCGGCGCGCCCGACCCCAGATCCAGTCAGACTCCAGATCCAGTGACAGACGACACAAAGGTAAAGGCACTCTCGTGGCGAATATCAAGTCGCAGATCAAGCGTAACGGCACCAACGAGGCCGCACGTGTGCGCAACAAGTCGGTGAGGTCGGCTCTGAAGACCTCGATCCGCAAGTTCCGCGAGGCCGCCGACTCCGGCGACGCCACCGCGGCTGCGGATCTGGCAAAGGCCGCGACGCGAGCCCTCGACAAGGCCGCCAGCAAGGGTGTCATCCACAAGAACCAGGCCGCGAACCGCAAGTCCGCGATCAGCTCGCGCGCCAATGAGATCGCCACGAGCGCCTGAGCCTGACACCACCCCGCATATCGTCCAAGGGCGCCACTCCTCACCGGAGCGGCGCCCTTGGACGTTCATGGCTATCGACGTTCATGGCTATCGACGTGCGCGGTGCAGGGCAGTGGCGTCAGGCGCCGCTGCGGGTGCTGACCACGTGCAGCAAGGCGCGCTCGAGCACATAACTGCCCTGATCGCGGTCGAGCCCGTCAGCGCTCATCGCCCGGCCCGCGACATCGCGGCCCTTCACCGCCGCGTCGGCCTTGGCCAGGGTGACCAGCGCCGCGGCCAGTGCCGCGGGGTGCCAGCGGCCAGCCTGCTCGCGCAGGGCTCGCACCTTGAACGGGGGAACGCCAGCCTCGCGGGCCACGTCAGCCTCGGACATTCCTCGGGGCAGAGATGCGACCCGGGCTAGGCCACGCAGACCCGCCGCGACTGCGGCCGAGAGTGCCGGCCCTGCACCGGGATCGTTGGCCAAGGCCCAGCGCGTGCGACGAAGCACCTCAACGGCGCGACCGCCCAGCACCGCGTCAGCGACGAGGTAGCCAGGGACATCAGCCACACCGTCGTAATAGATCGCGACACTGTCCGCGGTCAGCGGGTCGGACTCGACATCGCTGACGAGCTGGGCGCACGCGGCCGCGAGGGCGCGGAGATCATCGCCAATCGCAATACGCAGGGCCTCGATCGCCTCCGCTGTGGCTCCGCGTCGGGCGGCGCGGAGCTCGCGGGCGATGAACTCATCGACGGCCCGGCCCTTGGCCTTCTCACACGGTGCGCGGACGAAGCCGTTGGCCTCGAGTGTGTCGGCGACTTTGCGGCCCTTGACCCCACCCGGATGCACCACCACCAGGCGGATATCACCCGCCGCTGCCGACTCGATCAGCGTCGCGACCATCTGCTCGTCGGCTGACTCTGCCGACCGCGCCACCACCACGGCCGCATCGCCGAAAAGGTTGGGAGAGCAGGCCTCGACGAGGGCGCCCAGCGCCGTCTCGGACGAGAGATCGACATCGCGGCGCTCAACGCCGGGATCGATGGCCCGAGCCGCCGCGATCACCGCGGCCACAACCCGCTCGGCGAGGAAGTCCTCAGCGCCGAAGGCCAGCACGGCACGCTCATGGGCGACCTGGGCCTCGGGTGTGGTCGTGGCCACGGGCTTGGGCTTGGGCCCCGAAGTCTTGGACCCCGAAGTCCTTGATGCTGGGCGCTTGGCAGGTGGTGGAGTCATCGCACGCCGAGCATGTCACGCATCGACGACACCCACTCAGCGCCCCGCCTGCGCATCGCGACGCGTCGACTCATGCGACCGGTGCGGGCACTGAACTCATTTCCAGCCCTGCAACTCCACGATGGTTCCCACCGGATCACGCGTGTAGAGGAACTCGGCGGTGCCCACGCCTGGGACCGTGACCTCGGCGATCTCGCCGAGCATGGATCCCCCGGCCGCGAGGAGTCGCTCGAGGGTGGCGCGAATATCGTCGACCGAGAAGGCAAGGTGCATCAGACCGCGCGCCGTGATGGCCGACGACCCAGCGGTGATCTCGGGCAACGTGAAGATCTCGAGCACCGGCCCCTGCTCGCCGTGGCCCGGAAGCCGCAGGTGCACTCCTTGGACATGCGCCCCGGGCAGGCCCATACCCTTCTCGAGCGCATCGCCCGAGAGATCACGCGGTGGGCCGCTGCGCACACAGTCGAAGATGTCGATGTAGAACAGCGCGAGCCGCTCGGGGTCGTCGGTGACGATGGTGGTGTGATCGAAACGCGTGGCCATGGCCCTACTCCCCCGGACTAGAAGTGGATACGACTGGTGAAGCCGCCGTCGACCACCATGTTGGTGGCCGTGAGGTAGGCGGCGGCGGGGCTCGAGAGGAATGCCGCGAGGTTCGCGACATCAGTCGGACTTCCGAAGCGCCCCATGGGGATACGGTCGCGGATCGCGATGGTCGACTCAGGGTCGGACTGCATCCGGAGATCCCACGGGCCACCCTCGAAGAAGATCGGCCCCGGGGAGATCGTGTTGACGCGGATCCCCTTGGCCGGCAACGAATGACCCAGGCTCGACGCATGCTGGATCACTGCGGCCTTGAACGCGGCGTAGGAGTTGGCCCGTGCCGGAGGCAGCGCATCGAAGCCCGAGGTCGAGGCAATGGCCAGGATCGACGCGCAGTCGGACTTCTCCAGGTGGGGAGTCGCCGCCTCGACCAGACGGACGAACGCCATGAGATCCGCCGCGAAGCTGACCGACCAAAACTGGGGATCGACACTCGCGCCGGCCGAGACGTTCGACACCACGATGTCGAGGCCGCCAAGCACTCCCGCCGCCCAGTCAACAAAGGCAGCGACCGCGCTCTCATCCGAGACATCGAGCACCTGGGTGTGCACGGTGATACCCCGCGCCCGCATATCCGTCGCCGCGCTGAGGAGCCCATCCTCATGCCGTGCGCAGATCGCCACCGCGGCGCCCTCGCTACCGAGGGTCTCGGCGATCGCGCGGCCGATCCCGCGGCTGGCGCCGGTGATGATGGCCTTCTTTCCGGCAAGTCCGAGATCCATGGGGGCTCCCTGGCAGTGATTGCTCGAGGTAACAACGTCGCCGTAACCGGCGCGCTGAGGCTACCTGCCGTTCGGTAGGTCAGGGAAGGCCCCGCACTCAGGTGGACCGGTCAGGCACCGACCTGGCCGCGCCGGCGAATCGCGACAAGTCCGATGCTGATCCCGCCGGCGGTCGAGGCAACGGCCCACAAGAGCCAGCTGAGCTGCGCGGCAAAAGCACCGGCACCGGTGGGGTCAAAGACGGCGGGGAGGAAGTTCAAGGCGCCCAGGATCAGCGCGACGATGCCCACGACGACTGCGGGCCGCCCCATCGAGTGCGACAGGTGCTG
>WLOZ01000105.1 GCA_009699025.1 Actinomycetota bacterium | reverse complement strand
GCGACGTCGGGCGCTCTTCGCGTGTGGAGGTCGCCGAGGCTCACCGGCGGTCGGCAGACCGCCACCATCGCCACCAGAGCGACCCGCAGCGTGGCCGCGGACTGGGAGCCCACCGTGACCGTGAGCACGAAGGGCTGGAACGAGGGCGCCTACCTCTTCCGGCTCGCCGCCACCGACGGGTCCGCATCGTACGTGCCACTCACCGTGCGCTCGAAGTCCACCGCGGGCAAGGTCGTGATCGCGAACGCCGTGCTCACCTGGCAGGCCTACAACACCTGGGGCGGATCCTCGACGTACACCTCAACCGACGACGGTGGCAGCTTTTCGACCCGCGCCTACGCCGCGAGCTTCGACCGTCCGTATGTGAAGGGCAAGGGCACCGGCAAGTTCCTCAGCTACGAGCTCCCCGTCATCCTGCGCGCCGAGCGGCTCGGAATCCCTCTCGCATACGAGACCGTCCTCGATGTCGCCACCCGTCCAGGTCTCCTCAAGGGCGCCCGCGGATACGTCTCGCTCGGCCACGACGAGTACTGGACCGCCAGCGAACGCGACGCCGTGGAGTCCGCGCGCGACGCGGGTACGAACCTGGCCTTTCTGGGGGCGAACGTGTCGTACTGGCAGGTTCGCCTGCGTGCAGGGCCGTTGGGCACCAACCGCGTGATGGACGTGTACAAGTCACGCACTGCCGACCCGGTGAAGGGCAACCGGGCCACCGTGCTCTTTCGCGACGTGGGGCGCGGCGAGAACCTGATGACCGGGCAGTTCTACGAGTGCTACCCGGCCAAGGGCGATTACACCGTGATCAACCCCGGCTTCTTCCTCTTTCGTGGCACTGGCGCCGTCAAGGGCTCGACGTACAGAGGGGTGCTCGAGGTCGAGGTCGACCGCGCCCAAGTGACGGCATCGACTCCGCGCCCGCTTCAGGTGGTGGCAAGGTCACGCACCACATGCGGCTCGACCAGCACGTGGTCGACGTCGTCGTACTACACCGTGAAATCGGGAGCGGGAGTGTTCAGCACCGGCTCGATGGGGTGGATTCTGCGCGGCCTCGGGGCCGCCTCGTCGAAGCGCAGCGCCAACTTCGTGGGCACCGTCACCGACAACGTGCTACGAGAGATGGCGAAGGGCCCGATGGGGTTGTCGCACCCGGCGGTGAACAACCTCGACAGCCTGTCGCTCGGGGGCTAATCGTCAAGCACGCGCACCGTTGGCTAGCGCGGGAACGCGAGGAACGCCGCGACGTCAGCCGCCGAACCCGGCATCTCAAGCCCCGCCGTGGTCCGCCCGAAGAGCGCCAGCACGATCTCACCGACAGGCCCGTCGAGGGTTACGTCAGTTGAGCCCGCGCGTAGGCGCACGCTGGTGCCCGCAGCCGGACCATCGGTGGGCCGCACGATCACCCCGGACGAACAGCGTCGAAGCAGCAACTTTCCGATGCGGCCCACGCGCGGCCACAGTTGGGCCGAGTCGTCGGCCGAGAGGTCGCGCACCACCCACGGGTCGACCGCGCGCCGCACATCCTCGTGGTGCACGAAGAACTCCACCGTGTTGCTCTCGACGTCGAGCCGCTCAATCGACTGCGGCGACCAGCGAGGCGGGCCACTGCGCAGCGTCGTGATGAGATCTGGCCACTGCCGCGCCGCGATCTGGCCCTGCACCTTGGCCGTGTACGACGCGAGTGCTGCGATGAGGATGCCACCCGCAGCATCGGGCCGGCCCTCGCGCAGCACCAGGTGAGCAGCGAGGTCGCGCGTGGTCCACGGGCCGCAGAGCGTGGGCGCTTCGGGTCCGACCTCGAGCATCAGGTCGCACAGGGCTTCGCGTTCACGGCGGGCAAGGTTCTGCTGACTCATACCCCCAGCGTAGGCGCGCGCGGGTAGCGTGACCCCATGCCTTCACTCGTGACAGCCCCTTGTTGGATTGACCTATCGGCCTACGATCTCGACGCCGCGACCAATTTCTACGGGTCGGTCTTCGGCTGGTCGTACCCGCCCCAGCACCCCGACGCAGGAGGATGGCGGGCCGCCATGGTGGGGCACGAGTACGCGGGCGGGCTGTCACCTCGGCCCGAGGGCGTGCCGGTATCAATGTGGACCGTCTTTTTCGGGACGTCCGACATCTTCGCAGCGGTGGCGCGGGCGACCGAGCTCGGTGCCAGCGCAATGATGCCGCCGATGCCCGTGGTGATCGATGGGGTTCTGATGACCACGATTGCTCTGATGGTCGACCCCACGGGTGCACTGTTCGGCCTCGCCCAGCAGGGCGCCAACCCGGGCCTCACCCATACGGGTCACGGCTCAGCACTGTGGTTCGAGTTGGCATCACACGACGTCGAGTCTGCGCGCACTTTTTATGCAGCACTACTGAATGCCACCGTGCATGCGGTTTCCGAAGTTGCACCCCTCGACTACGCCACACTTCGCACTGACGCTGGTGACTTCGCCGGAACAATGCCGGTGTTCCCAGGCTCGCCCGACGGTGTTCCGTCGGCCTGGAGCGTCTACTTCAATGTCGACGATACCGATGCGGCGGTCGCTGGTGCCGTCGCTGCAGGCGCATCGTTGATGATGGGTCCGGAAACGATGCACACCGGACGGATTGCGTACCTCTCCGATCCTGAGGGTGCCGTCTTCGGGCTCATTCGCCCAGCGTCAGCCGACTGGACGTTTCGGCCGTAGAAGGGCCGCTCCATCAGCTTCGTCGGGCGAGGTCATTCGCCCCCGCCCCAGCGGCTGAACGCACCGACTAGGTACCGCTCTTCAGGTTCCTCGCGCTTCGCTAGGCAACGACATCTGCGGCGAGCTCGGCAATAAACAGGGCCTCGGCGAGCACCGCGCGGTGCAGTTCGTTGAGGTCGACCGACTCGTTGGGTGCGTGAATGCGCGCGGCGGGGTCCTGCGCACCGAACAGCAGAATTTCAGCATCGGGGAATTCCTCGCGCAGCACGTCGATGAGGGGAACCGACCCTCCGGAGCCGATCTCGACCGACTCTCGGCCGTACGCCTGCTGCATCGCGCGTCGGGCCGCAGCGTAGGCGGGGCCGTCGGTGGCCACTCTCACGCCGGCCCCCGTGCCACCCTTTGTGATCTCGGCGTGCACGCCCCACGGCACGTGCGCGAGCAGGTGCTCTGCGAGCGCGGCCTGAGCCACCCGCGGATCGTGTCCCGGTGGCACCCGCAGCGACACCTGAGCGCGGGCGAAGGGGATTACCGCGTTGATGGCGCCCTCAACGCGCGGTGCGTCGATGCCCACGACGCTGGCCACGGGTCGGGAGAACAGCCGGCTTGACATGGTCCCCGTGCCAACCAGCGGCTGTCCGTCGACAACGCCCGCGAGCTCGCGGTAGAGCGGTTCGGGATAGTCGGGACCGTCCCAGTCGAATCCGCTCAACCCTTCGATCACCGTGTCACCCTGCGCATCACGCAGAGACGCGAGCGTGATGATGACGGCCATCAGCGCGTCGGGTGCGGGCCCGCCGAACATTCCGGAGTGCACCGCCCCCTCGAGAGTGCGCACCTCGATGGTGATCGCTGCCATGCCGCGCAACGCAGTGGTGAAAGTCGGCTCGCCGATGCGGAGGTTTCCTACGTCGGCTACCACGATGGCATCGGCGCGCAGCAGGTCAAGATGCGAGGGCACGATGCTTTCCAGCGATCCGCCCCACTCCTCATCACCCTCCACGATCACGCGGACCGTACAGGGCGGCGTGCCGCCGTTCGCCGCAAGCAGTGCCTTCAGCACGCCTGCGTGGATGACCACACCGCTCTTGTCGTCAGCCGCACCTCGTCCGTACAGTCGGCCGTCGCGTTCGGTGGGCTCAAAGGGTTCGCTGTTCCAGAGCGACTCGTCACCCGCCGGCTGCACGTCGTAGTGCGCGTAGAGCAGCACGGTGGGAGAGCCCGCGGGCCCCGGGCATTCGGCGAACACCGCGTCGGAGCCCCCCTCGATCGGGAGCACCTTCACCGTGGGAAAGCCGGCGTCGCGGAGAATCTGCACCGTGGCATCGCGAGCGCGGTCGACCTCCGCCTCGGGGAAGCCGGGGAAAGCGATGCCAGGAATGCGCACCAGATCTTCGAGCGCGGCAACCACCGCGGGCATCACCGCCGCAACGTTGCCGGTAATGGTCGCCGCACTTTCCTCGCTCAGGTTCATGACGCCACGCTAGCGGTCAGACACGGCTTGGGTGAGAATCGGGCGCGTACACATCCGAGTGGTCAGGCACCCCACACCGCGGGACGACGCTCGAGGAACGCGGTCATACCCTCGCGGGCTTCATCCGACGCGAACAGTCGCGCCGAGAGCGCAGCGGTCATCGCGAAACCGTCGTCGCGCGACATCGTGGGTACGGTTCGCAGCAGCTTCTTCGTCTCGGAGACCGCGATGGGGCCCGCAGCGCTGAGCTGCTCGACCCACACCCGCACATGCGCGTCGAGCGCCTCGGCATGTACGACCGCGTTGATCAGGCCCGCCTCGCGCACCCGCTCGGCGCTCACGCGCTCGCCGGTGAGCAGCAGTTCGGCGGCGTCGCGCGGACGCATCAGCGGAAGGCACACCACGCTAATGACCGCCGGTGCGACGCCGACGCGCACCTCGGTGAATGCGAACTTGGCCGTGTCGGACGCCACCGCGAGGTCGCAGGCCGCCACGAGGCCGTTTCCGCCGCCAGCGACGTGCCCCTGCACTCGCGCGATCGTGGGCTTGGGGTGGTCGTTCAGCGCAGCCAGCAGGTCGGCCAGCACCTGCGTGCCCCGACCGAACCCGCCGCCTGCGGTCGTTGCGTCGCGCAGGTCGGCGCCCGAGCAGAACACAGTGCCCTCACCCGTGAGCACCACCACCCGCACTGCGTCGTTTGTCGCCGCCTCTGCGAGCAGCGTCATCGCCAGTTCCATGCTGGCGACGTCGAGCGCATTGCGCGCCTCGGGTCGGTTGAGGGTCAGCGTGGCGACGCCTCCCGCCACGTCGTAGCGGACCGTCGGTTCGGTGGACTCGTCACTCATCGCTTTCCCATTCCCTCGAGCATCGTGATGATGCGCAGCATGACTTCATCGGCGCCCCCGCCCACCGAGACTAGCCGTGCGTCGCGGAAGTAGCGTGCGACCCACATCTCCTCGGCGTAGCCCATTCCGCCGTGGTACTGAACGCACGCATCAGCGACTTCGCGCACCAGACGCCCAGCCTTCAGCTTCGCGATAGTGGCCATGCGAGTGGCGTCTTCACCGGACACCAAGAGGTCGGCCGCCGCGTAGCAATACTGCTGCACGACGTCGATCTCGGCGATGAGTTCGGCGAGGCGGTACTGGATAACCTGGTTGGCGAGCAGCGGCTTTCCGAACGCCTCGCGCACCCTCAGGTACTCCATCGTGCGGTCGATCGCGCGGCGTGAGCCGGACACCGCCATGTAAGCACCGACGAGGCGCTCAATCTGAAACTGCGCCATTTGCTGCTGAAAGCCGCGGCCCACCTCACCGATCACGTTCGACACCGGCACGCGCACGTTGTCGAAGACGAGCTCCGCGGTGTCGCTCGAGCGGTTGCCCATCTTCTCGATCTTGCGGCCGACTCCAAAGCCGGGAACGTCGGTGGGCACGACGATCATCGACATTCCCGAATAGCCGGTCTCGGGCTCCTCGCCGGGCTCCACGGTGCGGGCCAGCAAGCACAGCCAGTCGGCCTGGGTTCCGTTGGTTATCCACATTTTGCGGCCGTTAATCACCCACGAGTCGCCGTCGCGCACCGCGCGCGTGCGAAGGCCCGCTACGTCGGATCCGGCGTCGGGCTCCGACACTGCGATTGAGCAGACCATCTCGCCGCGCAGGGCCGGGGCAAGGTAGCGCTGCTGCAGGTCGGCGCTACCGAACTCAGCGAGTGCGGGGGTGGCCATCGAGGTCTGCACCGCGATCGCCATGGGCACCCCGGCGCAGTCGGCGCGACCAAGCTCCTCTGCGAGGACAAGCGTGAAGAGGTGGTCGGCCCCCTGCCCGCCCACCTCAGGGGCGTACTCGAGGCCCAGCGCACCCACGGCGGCGAGCTTGGGGAAGAGTTCGTGGGCCGGAAAGATTCCCGCGCTTTCCCACTCGTCGACGTGGGGGTTGATCTCGTTCTCGACGATGCTGCGCACGACCTGTCGGAACTGCTGGTGCTCTGACGTTAGCTTCATCGGACGCTCCTCCTACGGGGTCGGTCAGGGGTGATTCCCAGCGATCGGGTCCAGAGTTGGGTGAGGGTGCCCACGGCAAGGGCTTTGTCGCGTCGCTCGCCACGACCGAACCAGTGGCGAGCGAACGACTCGACCATGCCGCACAGGGCTGCGGCTGCGGTGTGCGGGTCGAGGTCGCTGGCCGCGAGGCCGTCGGCCTGAAGCCGCGTGATGTCGCGCGCCACCCGTTCCACATGGAAGGAGCGGATCCCCGCGAGCTGTTCTCGGAAGTGCGCGTCGGCCGTGGCCACCTCCTCGGCCACCTCAAGCAGCCGGGCATTGCGCTGGTAGGCATCGAGGTAGCCGCGGTTGGCAAGCGCGATTCGTTCGACTGGCTCAACGTCGGTGTTCGCACGGAGCACCTCGCGGAGGTCGGTGACCATGTCGTCGACGAGGGCACCCAGCATCGACTCCTTCGAGTCGAACCAGGTGTAGACCGTTCCGTGGCTGACTCCCGCGGCCGCGGCGACGTCGCCCATACGAGTTCCTGTGAAGCCG
>WLOZ01000104.1 GCA_009699025.1 Actinomycetota bacterium | reverse complement strand
GTCGCCGAGGCCGGCCTGTCGTTTCTCGGGCTGGGCGCGCAGCCTCCGATGCCAAGCCTCGGCTCAGCTCTCGCGCAGGGCCGCGACTACCTCACGCGCACGTGGTGGCCGGTCATCCTTGCGGGTGGCGTCCTGACCCTGACCGTGCTGCTGCTCAACAGCGTGAGCGACCAGTTGCGCGAGCACTTCGACCCCCGCATCGGGAGACGTCGATGACGCAGCCCGTGATCGAGTTCACCGAATTCTCACTCGGCCGAGACATCGGCACCGTGTGGGAGCCCTTGGTCACCGACATCACGCTCGCTCTACAACCGGGCGAGGTGCTCGGCCTCGTCGGCGAGAGTGGTTCGGGTAAGAGCCTTTCGGCTTTGTCATGCCTGGGGTTGCTCCCTGCCAAGGTGAAACAGCTCGGAGGCACCCTGCGCGTGCTCGGTCGTGACACCGCAGACTTCACCGAAGACGACTGGCGCGAGGTGCGCGGGGCACAGGTGTCGATGATCTTCCAGGATCCAATGACCAGCCTCGACCCGTGCTTCACGGTGGGCAGCCAAATTGTCGAGACCATCCGGGCGCATGAGTCGGTGTCGGCCAAGGTGGCCCATAGCAGTGCGCTAGAGATGCTCAGGCTGGTCGGAATCAAGGACCCTGAGAGCCGATATGCGGCCTACCCACATGAACTCTCGGGTGGCCTTCGCCAGCGAGCCATGATTGCGGCCGCACTCGTGATGAAGCCGACGGTGCTGGTTGCCGATGAGCCGACGACTGCGCTTGATGTCACCACTCAGGCGGCCATCATCGAGCTAGTCATTGGACTGCAGCGTGAGATGGGCATGAGTGTCCTGTGGATTTCGCACGACCTCGCGGTGGTGGCCAATCTCGCTCACCGGGTTGCCGTGATGTACGCCGGAGAACTCGTGGAAGTTGCGCCGACTGATCGTCTCTTTGCTGATCCGCAGCACCCCTATACGCGGGGGCTCATCGACAGTGCTCGCGTGCGTGCTGCTGGCGAACCCTTTGATTTCATCTCCGGATCGGTGCCCGAGCCGGGCGGCTGGCCGCAGAGTTGCCGGTTCGCTCCACGCTGCTCGCGAAGCACCGAGGCGTGTGACGAACCCCCCCGGATGACGGTGGGACTCATCGACAGTTCTGTGCGGTGCCACCATCCGGGTGCTGAGGTGGTGGCATGAGTCCGATTGTGGTGGTCGAGTCGCTCGTCAAGGAGTTCCCGGGCGCCGATGACACGGTTCGTCGGGCAGTTGATGAGGTGTCATTGAGCGTCGACGAACGTGAGATCTTCGGAATTGTCGGTGAGAGCGGCAGTGGCAAGACCACGGTGGCGCGCGTTCTTCTGCACCTCACGAAGCCAACAGCGGGACGTGTCACGGTGGCCGGGATTGATCCGTGGAATAGCAGCCGCGAAGAACGTCGCCGCTACCACGAGGTCATTCAGGTGGTGTTCCAAGATCCCTACTCGTCGATGGACCCGAGGATGCGCATTGGTGCCGTGGTCACCGAGGGGCTGCGGTCACGTCGCACTCACGACCGGCCCGTGCCCACGGTGACTGAGCTCCTCGATCTGGTGGGGCTCCCGGCGTCGTATGCAGGCCTGTATCCCCATGAGTTGTCGGGGGGCCAGCGTCAGCGGGCTGCGATCGCGCGTGCTCTCGCAATGGGTCCGCAGGTTCTCGTTGCCGACGAGCCAGTAAGCGCCCTCGACGTGTCGATGCGCGGGCAGGTGCTCAACTTGCTCACCTCGCTGCAGATCGAACTCGGCCTCACCGTCATCTTCATCAGTCACGATCTCGGCATCGTGCAGCAAATGTGCAACCGGGTGGCCGTGATGCATAACGGTCGCGTGGTCGAGACGGGCAATCCCGTCGAGACTTTCGAGCATCCTCAGGACCCGTACACCCAGCAACTGGTCTCTTCGGTACCCAGGATTCCGACGTCATGAACACTGACGAGTCGTCAACCACGGTGATCGAGCTCACGCTCGATTCCGGAACAACGTGCATCGGCGAATTGCGGGCGGTCGAGAGTCCACAGGCCGTCTGTCTGCTGCTGCACGATCGGCACGCCGACATCGACCACATGCGAACCTTGGCCGACTCGGTGGTGCGGTACTCAATGACTGCCCTACTGATTGACCTACCCGGCCATGGCCTCAGCGATGGCGACCTTGAAGCCGATGGGGCATCGGCTCTCGACCTCGCTATGGGGTACAGCACGACGGTGGCGCGTCCGCTGTGCATCATTGCCGAGGGCTCGAGCGCCGACCTGCTCCTCCGGTCCGAGCCGTCGGTGCTCGTCGCTGCCTACGCCTTGGTCTCGCCCCGCTCTGACATCACCGACGACGAGTTCTGCGCTTCGCCCTGGATGTCAACACCCTCGATCACCGTGCTCGATCCGCATGATGCGGTGGCAGCTGCCGTGGCTGCTCTGGTCGCCCGGCGAACGCGCGGTGCGGCGGTCAGGGTGTTTGCGCACAAGATCGGAAAGCTGGGAAGTGGCCGGGCCTCCTGGCCGCTACAGACCGCCCAGTCATCGGCCCAGTTTCTGGCCGAACATGCGGCCTTCAGCCGCGCCTCCCAGCCCGCTAATCCATACGAAAGCGTCACACCCGGGGGGGCTGAATGACGCTTTCGTATGGAGTAGCGAGTCAGGCTGGGCGTGGGTGGTCGCCGCGAGGAATTCACTTAAGAGCGTGTGAGGACGGAAAGGTGAGGGGTTGTGATGGCTGAGGAAGCACGCAGTACAGCGTCGCTGGACTATCGCGACATGCTTCGAATCCGGCTCATGGAGGAGGAGGTGATGCGATGTGTTCAAGACGGCAGAATCACCGGCTCGACACACCTGTGCATCGGACAGGAGGCGATCCCGGTTGGTGTCTGCCGCGCCCTTGATCCCCGCGATCCTGTGGTCGCCACCTACCGTGGCCACGGGTGGGCACTCGCCAAGGGAGTATCTCCGGTTCAACTCGCGGCCGAGGTGATGGGCCGCGACTCCGAGCTCAATGGTGGCCGCGGAGGCTCGGCCTACCTGTCGTCGCCCGCCCACGCGTTCATGGGCGAGAACTCGATTGTTGGTGCCGGTGTCCCGGTGACGCTGGGGCTGGCCATGGCTCACCAACGCCGCGCAACGGGCCTCGTTCCCGCCGTGTCAATCGGTGACGGTGCGATGAATCAGGGCAATGTACATGAGGCGCTCAACATGGGGTCTGTGCTCGGAGTCCCTTTTATCGTGGTGGTCGAAAACAACGGCTACGTCGAGATGACAACGTCGGACCTTCTCACGGCGGTACCCGCCGCCGCTCGCGCAGCGGCCTACGCGATGAGAGCGATCGAAGTCGATGGCAATGATCCCTCGGCGGTGGCCGACGCGGCGCGAGAGGCACGCGCCATCGCCTTGGCTGATAGCCGTCCGGTCATGCTCGAGGCGCATACCAAGCGGCTCGGCGGGCACTACTCGGGCGACGCTCAGATGTACCGGCCGGTAGGTGAGGTCGATCTGTGGCGCGCTTTCGATCCCCTCCCGAAATGTCGAGCGCTTCTTGACCCGGCCGATGCCGAGGAAACCGACGCAGCGGTGGCCACCGAGGTTGCTGAATCGTTTCGGCGGGCGGCCGAGATTCCCTTCCCCTCTGCTTCGGAGGTGATGGCTCATGTCCGTGCACACTGATGATCACGATGTGACCTATATCCGGGCCGTGAATCACGCCCTCGACGACGCGCTCGCAGCTGACGAGTCGGTGATTGTCTACGGCGAGGATGTCGGCATTCCGAACGGGCCCTACGGTGCGTCAAAGGGCCTGCGCGCGATGTACGGCGACCGTGTGTTCGACACTCCTATTTCAGAGTCGGCCATGATTGGCGCGGCGCTCGGCGCGTCGATGGGGGGACTCCGCCCGGTGGTCGAGGTCATGTTTGCCGACTTCCTTCTCGTCGCGATGGACCAGGTGATCAACCAGATCGCCAACACTCGCTACGTCTCCCGCGGGCAGATCACAGCTCCCCTGGTGATTCGCACCCAGCAGGGCAGCACGCCTGGGTCGTGTGCCCAGCACAGCAAGAGCCTGGAGGCGATGTTCGCCCACATCCCGGGCCTGTTGGTCGCGGTCCCCTCGACTCCACAGGACGCCTATTCGATCTTGCGCGGCGCCATCGACTGCGACGACCCGGTGATGGTGTTTGAGTCGCGACGCCTGTACCCCTCGAAAGGCACACTGCACCGTGATCCGGATCCGCGCATCGGCATCGCTGATGTGGTGCGTGCGGGGAACGACGTCACGGTGGTGACGTGGGGAACCTGTCGTCCACTCTGTGAGCAGGCAGCGACAACGCTCGCCGGTCAGGGAGTCGACTGCGAAATCATCGACCTTCGGTGGATCTCTCCGTGGGACTCAACCACGGTGATCGAGTCGGTAGCCCGAACTGGCCGGTTGGTCGTCGCCCACGAGGCCGTGCAGAACGCTGGCTTCGGGGCTGAGGTCGTGAGCACTGTGGTGGAGGCGCTCGGCCCTCGGCTGCTGGCTGCTCGACGCGTGGCAACGCTGTCGGCTCCGATGCCCGCCTCACCTCTCCTCTCAGCCCAACTTCTGCCGTCGGCAGACAGTATCGCCCGAGCCATTCTCGACACGATCGGAGAACAGTGACCATGAGTTGCAAACGCCTCGTCGGCAAGACTGCCCTCATCACGGGAGGGGCGAGCGGTGTGGGTCGCGCCACGGCCCACCGCTTCGGCCAAGAGGGGGTGGCCAATCTGATCCTCGCCGACAAGAACTCACAGATGCTGCCCACTGTTGTCGAGGAGGTTCGGCTCGCCACGGGTGCCAACGTGCTGGGCGTGCTGGGAGACGTGTCGGTTGATGCTGACTGCGAGCGTTTCATCAACACGGCGGTGAGTGACTTCGGTGGACTCGACATCATGGTGAGCAACGCACCGGCCCACTCCTCTGCGCCCTTCCTCGAGATGGAGCGCGATGACTGGGATCGCGTGATGGCGGTGATGCTCCGAGCGAGTTTCGTTCTTGGTCAGTTGGCGGCGCGCGCGATGGTGGAACGAGGAACCGGAGGCTCGATTCTCTACACCTCCTCGGTCTCGTCACTCGGCGCCTCGATCACCTACGCCCATTACGGCGCTGCCAAAGCGGGCATTGTCAATCTGGTGCAGACCATGGCGATCGAACTCGTCGACTACGGAATTCGCGTGAATTCGGTGAGCCCCGGGCCGCTCGACACACCGCAGTCGCGCGATGTCCTCGGCAGTGACGAGGCCATGGAGGCTGCGCGCAAGCACTGGCCGCTGGTTCCGATGAAACGGTTGGGCAAGCCGGAGGAGATCGCGGCCACCTATGCCTTCCTCGCCTCGGAAGACGCGGGATACATCACGGGGCAGAACATCATCGTCGACGGTGGGCTGCGTGCCCATTCCTACTCAATCCCTGAGGAGCTGATCGCCAAGTGAAGATCAACGAGCACCTGTACATCGTCGGAGGCGGCGACTACGGGTACAACCTGTCGAACAGACTCGACAGCAACAGCTACGTCCTTGATGTCGGTGGCGAGCTATGGATGATCGATGCCGGCTTCGATGGAGGAGAGCGTGTCCTCGCGAACATCAAGAGCGATGGCCTTGACCCTGCTGCCATCACTCGCATCTTCGTTACCCACTACCACGCTGACCACGCTGGGGCGCTCGCCTACATGCGCAAGACGATCGGCGACCACGTGCAGATCGCGATCTCCGAACTTGAGGCTCCGGCAGTGCGCGAGGCCGATGAGGAGACCACCGGTCTGAAGTGGGCCAAGTCCTTCGGGTTCTACCCGAGTGATTTCATCTGGGAGCCCTGCGACATTGATGTTGAGCTCACCCACAACCAAACGGTGAAGACGGGCGATTTCGAGATCACCGCGATTCTCACCAACGGACACTGCAATGGACACATGAACTTCCTGGTGAGCGGCGAGGGTAAGAGCTACCTCTTCAGTGGTGACCATGTTTTCTGGGGCGGAAAGATCATCCTTCAGAACGTGGCTGACTCCAGTGTTCAGGATTACGCGGCCTCGATGAACAAGCTGCTCGAGTACGAGTTTCAGGCATTGATGCCTGGGCATCTGAACTTCTCGCTTGAGAATGGTCGCCGGCATGTGCAGTCGGCCGCCGACCAGTTCAACCGCATCGGGCTTCCACCCAGCCTGTTGTGAAATCTGGCTCGACCACGTGTCAGGCGACCAATTCCTCGGGAGAGCAGTGACCATGAAGCAGACAGGTGTGTGGGTGCTGCAGCCCGAGTGCCTCATGCTGCCGTCGGGCGAGTTGGTGTCGCAGCACGACCTCCTCGTCGAGGGTGATCAGATCGCGGCGATCGTTCCCCGGGGTCGGGTGCCCGAAGGGGCGGTCGTCCGCGAGGCGCCGGGCATGACCCTGCTTCCCGGACTCATCGACAGCCATGTGCACCTCACGTTCAGTGCTGATGGCGATATGGTGCGCAACCTGGTTGAGGAAGGTCCCGCCGCCCAGTTGGAGCGGGCCTTGGACAACGCGCGTCGCACCATTGTCGGTGGCGTGACCACGGTGTTCGATTGCGGTGGTCGCACCGATGTGATGCTCGCCGTACGGGAGGCGCTGTCTGGTGAAGGCGCTCAGGGCCCGAAAACGCTGGTCAGCGGCGCGCCCATCACCACGAGCGAGGGGCACTGCCATTGGCT
>WLOZ01000103.1 GCA_009699025.1 Actinomycetota bacterium | reverse complement strand
TTCTTCAAACTTGCGATGCATGACATCTCTTCTCTGTAAGGTGCCGTTCGCTCCCCGTTCGGCACTCATTCTCGTGTCGTTGCTAGGACGTGTCCATGAATCGTGGGGTTCCTTCGATCTCTCACCCAAACGGGGGAAAAGCGCGAGGTCCCATCACTCTCCGTAATCGTGTTGGTCGCCTATCGGTCGAGCGTTGTTCAGAACAGGATCATCCAACAGGCGGCCTCGCCCGCGGGACACTCGGGCGACGGGGGAAGGTACGGACCCACGACGTTGTACGACGGTCCCCCGGAGTTGTTCACGGTGGCGGAGTCAATCACCACCGTGATGCAGCCGGCGTAGGGGAACGTGGTCGACGGAGGGCACGAGTCCGGGGTCCAGCTCACCCTCCCGCTCGACCCCGACACTGAGGCGGCCGTGCTCAGCTCGACGGTGAACGTGGTGGCCGTCGGCACCGTGGCCACCCGCCACACCTTGCCCGTGAGCGCAGACGGTGACCCAGTGCCGAAGGTGACCCAGTTGCCCACGGCGAGCGCGTGCGTGCTACTGGTCGTCACCGTCACCGTCGTGCCGCTGCTGGCGACCTTGGTCACCTTGAGCGACGGCGCGGAGCGGGAGTTGGAGCCCGGCGCCAGCCACTTGGTATCCGGCGCGGTCGTGTAGCTGCACACGGCCTTGCTCGAGTACTGAATGGCGACCCCGGCGCTGGTCAAGCACGCATAGGCGGTGAAGCGCACCCGTACCTGCTTGTTCTGCCGCGACGGCTTGCCGCTGCCACGGGGGTTGCGGCCCGGAGTGCTCGCCACCTGGGTCCCGGACGTCACCACCCTCATGGCGTTGGCGACGACGCCATAGAGCGACATCGAGTCGTCGTTGAACGGGTTCATGGTCAGTGACACACGACTGTTGGGGGCGAAGACCGCACCGAACATGAGCATCACGGTGCCGTCCGGCGAGCGGCTGCCGGGCATCTCGAAGATGTCGCAGTAGCTGGCAGCGGCGGAGGCCGCGCACGTCGACCGGGCGGCGATCGTGTCGCTGACCGTGCTGCCGGCCTTGGTGGTGAGGAGGTAGCCGGGCAGGGCCGCGAGGGTGCCGGTGATCGCAGCGGCCGGGCCGTACACGGCCACGGGGCGCATGGTCGACCCACCCGCCACGTCGAGCGGCTTCGGACAGAGCGTCACGTTGCCAGCGGTCCAGCTCAGCCCGCTGTCGCCGGTGGAGTCCTGGCCGCCGAACACCAGGCTCACGCCATGGGCGGGGGGCACGGTGTCCTCAGGGTTGGTGGAGTCGTAGCTCGGCAGGCACTTCTGGACCGTGCCGTCGGGGTTGGTGATCCAGTTGGCTTCCGGAAGCAGGCCGGCGTTGATCGTGATGGCCGAGGAGTTGATGCTCCAGTCGTCGTTGAGGTCGAGGAAGTAGTCGCCGGAGTCCATCGTCACCGAGGTGATCGTGGGCCAGGCCCCCTTGGTCGCCTTGGGGGTGCCTCCCAGCGCCGGACTCGAGGCGGACGTATAGGTGCAGGGGTTGGGCGAGCCGGAGATCGAGCAGGTGGGCGTGCTGCCGAGCGTGACCGTGAACTGAAGAGGGCCCAGCACGCTGGTCACGGTGTAGCTGGCCTTGAACTTGGCATCCAGGGTGCTGCCGAGTCCCGAGAGTGCCACCGAGTCGCCCACCGACAGCCAGTGGTACGACGAGGTCGACACCGTGAGGGCGGTGGATCCGCTGGTGGTCTGCAGCGCGGTGATGAGCGGGACGAACGTTCCGCCCTTGCACCAGGGGTCGTAGTTCGTGCTCGAGCTCTGCTTGGTGTCGATACAGGTGCGCGACGCCACCACTGCGCCGCCGCTGTCGAATGAGCGCGACGATGTGAGGGTCAGCGAGCCCGCGCTGACCTGCGTGTAGCCGAGCGCCGTGGCAAGGGTGCAGGTCAGCGAGGTTGCGGTGGGAACCGGCGACGAGGCCACGGTGCACGACTTGCCATCGAGCGTGCCGGCCCCTGTGCCGCTGATCGACAGCGTCTCGCCCGAGGTGAAGTCGTGGGCCGATGTCGTGGTGATGGCGAGAGCGGTGTTGGTGAGGCCCACCTGCCCGGTTGACGCGGCAGTGGTGGGCCCGACCGAGGTTGCGAGGTTGCAGGTGAAGGTGGTGGTCGTGGGCACCGACGCGATCGTGCACGACTTGCCGTCGTAGGTGGCATTACCGGTGCCGGAGATGTTCACCACGTTGTTGGTCGCGAGGCCATGGGCTGCGGTGGTGGTGCCGTTGAGCAGGGTGACCCACTTGGTGACCGTGCCGGACGTGGCCGAGGCATTGGCCGTCTGGGCGGCGGCCAGCGTGTAGGTGAACGTGTTGGCATCGACGATGGTCACCGTGTGGTCGCCGTCGAAGGGGCTGCCCACGCTGCCGATGGTGACCTTGGCCGTCGCGGAGTTGGAGCCGAGTCCGTGCGCGGTTGCGGTGACCCTGACCGTGCTCTCGGGAACAGTGAAGGTTCCGGTGCTCGCGGAGACGTTGGTGCTGATGGCGCTGGCGAGGTCGCAGGCGATTGCTGTGGTGCTGATGGTCGCGATGGTGCAGGTGGCACCGTCGACGGCAGACGCACCCGTTCCTGAGATGACACCGTCATCGTTGACCGAGAAGCCCGAGGCCGCAGAGGTGGTGATAGTGACACGCGTGATGGGCACGGTCGCGTAGCCGGTGAGCGCGAATTGTGAGGCAGTGGTCGCCGGCGAGATGGTGCACGCGAAACTGCTCGTCGTGGGCGAGGTGAGCCAGGTGCAGTTCTTGCCGTCGAAGGCGACGTTGTTGGTGCCAGACAGGGCAATGACGTCGCCGCTGCCGAACCCGTGGGTCGCCGAGGTGGTGCCCACCAGTACTGAGCTGGCGCCGTCAGCCGTCGTCGTCGAACCGGTGGTTCCGGTGCAGGTGGTGGCCTTGCCAGGGGCGTTGCACGACGAGGCCACCGAGTAGGTGAAGGTGTTGGCGTCGCTCCGCGTCACGCTGTACGTGCCGTTGAACGTGACGCCGTTGGCCGTCACTCCAGCGATGGTGACCGACGTTCCCGTCGTGAACCCGTGGTCGGTGCTGGTGTTGACGGAGATCGTCCTGGAGCCATCGTTGGCCACGATGCTGGAGATCGTCTTCATCGTCGTGATCGCCGACAGTGCCTTCTGCGGCGTCGACGTGACGGTCGAGATCGTCGACCTCGGCTGTGGGCTCAGGGCAGCGGCGGTGATGGGCTTGGCGACATTGGCGACTGTCAGCGAGCTCAGGTCCTTGGGGGGCACGCCCACGGTCCCTGTCAGGATCGTCGCCGAGACCCCGCTCAGCTTCGTGACGCTGAGCACGTTATTGCTGACACTGTTGACGGTGTACCTGAACCCGTCGACCGTGATGGTCTCACCGGGCAGGAAGCCGGTGTCATCGGCCACGGTGAACGACGAGCTTGAGCTGGTGAACGACGAGCCGCTCAGGGTCGAGCTCTGGCGCACGCAGGCCGACTTGCCGCTCGTGATGGCGTTCAGGAACGGCTGGGCGCCCACGTAGTAGCCCGCGGTGCCCGAGTTGCTCGTGGACGAGACGTTGGCCGAGTTGGTGATCGTGAACTTCGTGGTCGATCCCTCTGAGGACGACACTGACGTCACCTGGAAGATCGCGTTGTTGCCGGACTGGCTGTTGCCGGTGATCGAGACCCACGCGCCCACCGACAGCCCGTGCGCCGTCGTGGTGGTGATCGTCTCCTTGTTACTGCCATCCGGAGTCGTCGTGCTCGAGATCGAGACCGGGTTGATGGTGTCGTCGTACACGCCGGGGGCGAGCCTGGCTGTCGCGGCCGAGCAGGTGGCGCTCGCCGCGCCCGAGCTGGAGTCTGCGTTCGCCATGTCGACCAGGTGCGCGTCGGCCGGTGTGGCCGACGCCACGGTGGAGGGCGTGATGAGGTCGGTGCTGATGTCGGGCGCCGTGTCGAGGCAGTTCTTGCCGCTCTCTGCGTAGATGGGGTTCCCGCTGCTGGGGGTGCACGCCTTGGTCGCGACCACGCCGTCGCCCGGCACCGCGTCGTAGTTGTACAGGCGGGGGCAGCCCGACGTCGTGTCGAGCTGGTTGGCCTCCGTGGCCGCGCCGCAGGTCGTGTCCTTGGCCGTCGTCAGGGCGGTTGCGCAGCCACTGTCGGTGAAGAAGTTGATGCTGGTGACCGCCGTGAGCGAGCCCGAGTTGTAGTAGTTGCCGGTGCCGCAGACGTACAGCTTCTCCTGCAGGGCGATGCCGTTGACGATGTCGGGCTGGGAGTTGGCCTGCACGAAGGTGCCGTTGGCAGTGTTGTTCGGCTGGTACACGGTGCAGAAGACGCGCAGCTTGGGGGCGCCGATGGGGAAGTCGAGGAAATTGCTGCCCGACCCCTTCACCCCCGTCGCGCCGAAGCACCGTCCGCCGTTGCGGTGCGAGGCGTGCTCGCCCTGGCCCGACGAGCCGGTGAAGGCCGAGATGCCCTGGAGCAGGGCCTTCTCGGTCAGGAACTTGCTGTTGGGCTGGTTGAGGTCGCCGCTCTGGGCCGCGTTGATCAGCTTGTTGGTGTTGAGCCCGCCGTTGATCGCGCGAGTGAGCCCGCCGACCATGAGCGAGAGCACCACGATCGCGACCAGCACGAACACGAGCGAGGCGCCCGCGTCATCGCGAATGTCGCGCAGTCGCCCGAGGACACGGCCAGCCATCAGGGCATCACTCCAAAGAGGGTCAGGGGTTGGGGCACGTCCACCGCTGTGCCCCTGGTTGCAGGGTTGAGCGTCAGGCTAAACGCCACACGATTGACGCTGGCGACTGGTGCGCACCCGGCGACGGTGGCGAAGTACGGGGTAGTGGCCGTCTGCTTCTCGCAGGTGATCACCGGGTTGCTGACCGAGTCGGCGAGTTGGGTGCTGTTCGCGACCCCTCCGCCAGTGGCGCACTCGAACCTCATGAGCGCCCCCCCGGCGTTGACGGCGTACCAAACGCTCTTGTTCGAGGTGGTGCGCACGTTGGTGGTCGTGAGGGTGAACAGCGGGGTGCCGGTGCCGCACGGGGCGGCCCCGCCGGTGGTGATCGTCGACGCGGAGTTGATGTCGCTCGGGAACATGTAGCCGACGAGAGTGGTGTCCTTGGAGCGCTCGGCCCGCTCCATCGCGCCGCTCATCGTGCGGAGCACTGAGACCAGCGTGAACCCCAGGGTTCCCATGACCAGCACCATGATGGTGATGGCGACCAGCAGCTCGGGCAGGGTGAACCCGGCGTCGCTGTCGACGCTCGCGTCGCGACGTGCCGGGCTCATGCGGTGCCCTGGTAGACGTTCGCCTTGAGCACCGACGGGAAGCTGACGTCCCTGCGCACGACTTGGCCATTGCCCAGGTCGGTGGTGGTGTGGCCCATGGCGGTGACGGGCAGGGTGACCTGCAGGGCCGTGGCCGCCTCGCCCGCGGAGGCGTTCGGGTGGCCGGCGAGGCTGGTGCAGGGGTACACGGTCTGGGTCATGGTCGCGTTGCTGTCGACGCTGACGACGACGAGTCCGTAGGTGATTCCGGCGGTGTCCAGCGTCACGCCAGCACTGCCGGCGGCGGCCGCGCTCGCCACCGCGGTGAGCTGGGCGGTCAGGGTGGTGTTGCAGATGCTGGCCCTTCCGGTGTTGGCATCGTTGCGGTAGAGCGGCGTGGCCTTCGGCACGACGAAGCTCGACACTGCCTCGTACACCGACCGACCAGCCGACTGGGACGCCGACTGCGCCCGCAGGATCGTCGTGAGAGAGCCCGACAGCGTCACCGCGCCGATGAGGGCGATCACCACGAGCCCGACGATTCCGATGGAGACCAGGCTCTCGATCAGCGTCTCGCCGCGGTCGCTGGCGATCGCGCGCAGCCGTCGGCCGGGCGCGCCAGCCGTGCGAGCCATGCGTCCCTGGTCGATGCCCTGCGGCCGGGGCGTCACGTTGGCGCCTGCTGGAAGATTCCGTACATCGCGCTCACGAGCGCGACCGCGACGAACCCGACGACGAGCCCGACCAGTAGCACCACCGCAGGCTCGATCAGGGTGGTGACCTTCTTGATCTTGTGGTCGAGCTCCCGCTCGTAGAAGGTGGCTGCCACCTCCATCTGGTCCTCGAGGGTTCCGGTGGCCTCGCCGACGCGGATCATCTGCACGACGGTGCTGGGGAAGACCCCGGTGGCGGCGAGCGGGCCCGACAGGCCCCCGCCCTCGACCATGCCCTGCTGCGCCTCGAGGAGCGCGTCGCGGAAGACGACATTGTTCATCGTCTCGGAGGTG
This sequence comes from Actinomycetota bacterium, assembly GCA_009699025.1. The sequence continues at coordinate 441 of WLOZ01000103.1, read as the reverse complement.
ACCCTCATCGCCGTGGTGAGCGGGACGCCCGCGTTGGCGAGCGAGGCCATCAGGCGGCAGAAGCGCTCGGTCAGCACCAGGTTGTAGAGGGAGCCGAGGACGGGCATTCGCAGGCGCACTCGGTCGAAGAAGGGCTTGCCCACCCCCCGGCGGATCAGCACCCACGAGGTCACGCTGCCCACCACCACGAGCACCAGAACGAGGAGTCCCCACCGAGTGATGAACTGCGTGATCGCCAGGAGCAGGCGGGTGGTGAGCGGCAGTTCGATCGACAGCGACTGGAAGAACTTCTCGAACTGGGGCAGCACGGCCACGGAGAGGATGAGCACGGTCACGAGCGCCATGGTCAGCACGACGGCCGGGTAGGTCAGCGCGCTGGTGATCTTGCGCCGCGCCTCGAGATCCTGCTCGACGTAGTCGGCCAGGCTGTCGAGCACCTGG
>WLOZ01000102.1 GCA_009699025.1 Actinomycetota bacterium | reverse complement strand
CGTGTGGATCATCGACCTCAATCGGCAGTCGCTCGACCGCGTCGTGCCCACTGTCGGCGTGCCCAGAATGCAGGGAATGTTCGAGGCGGCCGGATGGCAGGTCATCACCGTGAAATACGGACGGTTGCTCGAAGGCCTCTTCGAGCGATCTGGCGGCGAGAGCCTGTGTCGGCGTATCGACGACATGACCAACCCCGAGTACCAGCGACTGCTGCGCTGCAGTGCCCAAGAGCTGCGTGACCGCCTCCCCGGAACCGGGCCGGAAGCGCAGCAGATCGGCACACTACTCGCCACGCTCACCGACGATGAGCTGCTGGCCGCGATCAGGAACCTCGGCGGGCACGATCATGTGGCGCTCGATGCGGCCCTCTCGAGCATCGACGACACTCGGCCCACCGTGATCCTTGCCTACACGGTGAAGGGTTTCGGCTTGGCGACGGAGGGCCACCCGCAGAACCACTCGTCACTGCTCACAGTCGAGCAGATGCAGGAGCTGGCGGAGAGATCGGGCATGACGCTCGACGCTCCGTGGCAGCACTTCGATCCCGCGGGTGAGCCGGGCCGACTATGCGCCGCGGTGGCCAGTCAACTGCAGCGAGACCCGGTGCCTGTGGCACCCGATGTTCATGTGCCCGAAGACCTCGGGCGCACTCCGCAGGGTATGGCAAACACCCAGGCGGCGCTGGGCCGAGCGCTGCTCGACCTGAATCGCGCGGCACCCGAGGCCGGTTCACGGATCGTGACGCTGAGCCCCGACGTGAGTTCGAGTACGAACCTCGGGGGCTGGATCAACAAGGTGGGGGTGTGGGCTAGCGGCGAGCGTGACGACTGGTTCGCCGATGATGGCGAAACGCTCCTGCATTGGCGTGAACATCCTCATGGGCAGCACATGGAACTGGGGATCGCGGAAGTCAACCTCGTGAGTGCGCTGGGTGAGTTCGGCGCCACGTGGTCGCGCTGGGGACAGCCACTCCTGCCTATCGGCGTGATGTATGACCCCTTCGTTGAGCGCGCGCTGGAACCGTGGACATTCGGAATGTACGCGGGCGGCCAGTCCCTCATGGTGGGTACGCCGTCGGGCGTGACTCTGTCTGGTGAGGGCGGAGCGCATCAGTCGATCACCACGCCGTCGATCGGGCTCGAGAAGCCCGGGTGCATCACGTACGAGCCGGCCTTCGTTATTGACACCGAGTGGGCCGTGCTTGCCATCCTGGGTCAGATGGGGCGCCCGGGCGGGCAGTCGGGGTACTTGCGGTTGTCGACCCGACCGATTGACCAGAAGCTCGCAGCGGTGCCGGCTGACCCGGTGGCCCGCGAGCGGCGTCGTCGGCACAGTATGGCCGGCGCCTATCTGTTGCGGCGTTCGGACGCCGCCAACGTCACGATCGCTGCGATGGGAGCCATGGTTCCTGAGGCGCTGGCGGCCGCCGACCGACTCGACGAGCTCGGGCACACGGCCGATGTTCTCGTGGTCACCTCGCCGGGACTGCTGTTCAGGGCACTGCAGGCGCGTCGAGGCTTGGACGAGGCTCCTGACTGGATCCTTGAGTCAGTGCTGCCCACCCACAAGCCCACTCCGCTGGTAACGGTGCTCGACGGACACCCGCATACGCTTGCCTTCCTCGCCACAGTCAACGGCGTGAAGGCAGCGCACCTCGGAGTGACGCGCTTCGGTCAGGCAGGGGATCTAGCCAGCGTCTACCGGTACCACGGCATTGATGCCGAGGCGGTTGCGAGCGCCGCGCTAGATCTCCTCGAGTAGGAAAGCCACCGATCACACTGAAGGGCACCGACCGCTCTGCGTTGGGAGTCGGCAGGTGCCCTTCAGGTGTTTGTTGTTCAGGCAGGTGCACCCATGAGGATGGGAAGCGGTGCGGGCATGCCCTGGGCAACTGCCCACGCCCGGTCGCCGATCTCCTCGGTGGACATGCCAGCTCGCCGGTCGGCGAGCATCTTGTCGGGGTCGAACTGCGCGCCCACTGAGTCGGCCGCGTACTCAGGGCCGTTCATGTATGCCGTGGCGTCGTCGGGTTCTGCGAACCGGTCGATCTGCATCTCGACGAAATTGCCGTCGGGGTCGCGGTAGTACATCGAGGTGGTCACGCCGTGCGCAATGCACACTGCGGGGCGAAGGCCTTCGTCGCGGACCGACTCGAATCGTTCCAGCAGGTCATCGATTGTCGGGAACGTGAAAGCGATGTGGTGCGCCGCAGCAGTGTTCGGGGCCTTGGCATCCATCGGAATCGGCGGGTGCAGCAGCGCGATGCGGTGGTGCTCATCGTCGTAGGTCATGAAACTCAGGTTGTCATCGGAGTAGACAACATGAGCCTCGAGCAGGGTGCAGTAGAAGTCGCGCATGGCCTGAGGTTGCGCGGTCTGGAAGACGATGTGGGCAAGCTTGGGAGTTGCCATGGTCACGCTCCTTCATGACGAACCGGATAGGTAGACCCTAATCCGCGGGATGTCAGTTTAATAGGGGGTTTTCGGTGGAAGGAGGTCCCCGGTCAGGGGCGTTCACCTGCCCGGGGACCTCCGTCCGAGCTGACCGAGGTCAGCTAGCGGGCATGGGCTCCATCTTCCCGGTCAACGGGATGTCGATGCCCTGCGACTTCGCCAGCGCGTTGCTGACCACGAGCAGTTCGTACTTGAACAGCCCGCCCGCAGTGAGGCGCCACTGCCCACCAGCGATGGGGGTCTTCGCCACATTCGGCGTGGGTGTGGTGGGGCTGGCCGTGGGGCTCCAGCCGACGTTGCCCACGAGGGTGTCGGTTTTCAGTGTGCTCAGGGCCTTCGCAACAGCAGCCTTGTCGGTGGAACCGGCCGTGGCCACCGCGTTGGCGGCAACCTCGAAGAGCGACTCGACGAAGCCTAGGGGCTGCGTCCACTGCTTGCCGGTCTTCGCCGTGTACGCAGCGGCGAACTCCTTGGCCGAGATGCCCGTCAGCGAACTCTTGGTGGGCCACTCCGGTGACCACCAGATCTCGCTGGACAGGTTCTGGCCGAGGTCGCCGAGTGCCTCGACCGAGCTCGGGAAGAGGATGGCCTTGGCGATTGAAGCAATCTTGGGGCTGTAGCCCTGCTGCTTGGCCTGCTTCCAGAAGGTGGTGAAGTCAGGCGGGATCGGCACACCGGTGAGGATCTCATCGTTCTGCTGCTTGAAGTAGTTGATCTGAGCGGTGAAGTCCTGCGTGCCGTTGGGGTACAGCGGCGGGAAGGCCACGGTGTAGCCCGCTTCCTTGACGAGGACGGGGAACGCGCCGCTGACTGCCTGACCATCAGAGTCATTGGGGTAGAGACCGCCGACCTTCTTGTTGGTGGGCACCTGGTTCCACATGTCGGTGTAGACCGCAGCGATGTCCTCAAGGCCCCAGAAGAAGTGGTAGGTCCACTGGAACTTCGCCGTCATATCGCCCTTGCTGCGGCCGGCGACGTACGACTGCCAGGGCGCGATCGCCGTGATGCACGGCGTGGAGTTGGCCTCACACGCGTCGGCAACGGGGTTGGTGATGTCGGGAGTTCCCGCAGCCATCACGATGTCGACACCGTCGTTGTTGATCAGGTCAGCTGCTGCCTGTCCGGCCTTCGTCGAGTCGCTGGCGGCGTCCTTGACGATGATCTCCACGTTGTAGGGCACTCCGCCCACCGAGATCGGGTTCTTCGCGAAGTACTCCTTGACGTAGTCGATGGCGAAGGTGTCAGCCTCCCCGAAGCCTGCGAGCGGCCCCGTTTGAGGTGACACCTAGCCGATCTTCACCGTTCCGGCCGCCGCCGCGCTCGATGACGAGCCAGCCGACGAGCTTGCGGGAGCCGACGAGCTTGCGGGCGCCGACGAGCTGCTGCTAATGCTCCCGCCGCCACACGCCGTGGCGCCGAGGGCCAGCGCTGCGAGGCTGGCCCCGAGGGCCGCCTTCTTTCTGCTCTTCATGAACACTCCTTGGGTTGAGTCGCCCGCAGCTGACCGGTCAGCACGGTGTTATAACAGTAGGCAGCAGTCGCTGACAGCGCCACAGTTTCGGGCAATCGCGATATAACTGTTATCAAACATCACGATTTCTGCAGAGGGCGCGGCGCAACCATTGACTCGGGGATCGCTATTCCATATAACTGAGGCCTACGTGCCTGCTGAATTCCCCAGCCCGAGGAGCACCAGATGAGCCGTCAGGAAGCCACCGTCGGAGGGGTTCGGATCACCGGACAACTCCATGAGTCCGCGTCGCCACTAGCCGGAGCCCCTCTCCTCGTAGCGCTGCACGGAGGGACGTATACCGGCGAGTACTACCGCGTGGCGGGCTCAGCTGCAGGCTCGTATGTGGAGGTGGCCAACCGCAACGGCCTGTCGATGCTCGTGATCGACCGTCCGGGCTACGGGGACAGCGATCTACTGCCCGAGGACGAGAACACCTTCGCGCGGCAGGCCGAACTTCTCGACGAGGCTGTGGGCACCATCCTCGAGGGCCTTGCACCCTCGGCCGTGGTGCTCGTGGGCCATTCCATCGGCGGGATGATCGCCCTTGAGCTCGCAGCCCGCAATCCGGCGTGGGCGCTCGCAGGCGTTGCGGTCACTGGCATGGGTTCGCGCATCCCTGCGGGTGGCGCTGCCGAAACTCTCGGTTCGCTGCCCTTCGAGGGAGTGATCGACCTTCCGGTGCCGGATCGAGAAGGTGTGATGTTCGGTCCCCCCGGGACGTTCACCGAGTCAGCCAAGGCCGACGCGCAACGTTCCTATGCGCCCACACCGTTCGTCGAGCTCGTCCGCGCACCCCAGTGGGCAGCGGCCAGGCTGAGCGAGGTGGCACCGGGAGTCCAGGTGCCCGTTCACCATGGTCTCGCGCAGTTCGATGCCCTGTGGGACACGTCGCCCGAAGCGCGGGACGCTTTCCTCGCGGCGTTCGATTCCTCGGTGCCGGTCGAGTCGTCCATCATTCCGGGCGTTGGCCACTCCATCGACCATCACCTGCGAGGCGCCGCAGTGCAACTGCGTCAGATCGCCTTCGCCCTCGACTGCGCGCAGTCTGGGTGAACCGCGACGAACCCGTAGTGCCCGATCACGTGCAGGTCGTGATCGCGGGCGGCGGCCCGGTAGGGCTCGCTGCCGCCGTCGAGTTGGGTCGTCGCGGTATTGACGTTCTCGTAGTCGAGACCAGACCCCAGGTGTCGCACCTTCGACCGCGGTGCAAGACGGTGAACGTACGCACGATGGAGCATCTGCGGCGCTGGGGCATCGCTGATGAATTTCGGAAGCGCGCGCCCTTGCCAGTGTCGTGGTCGCAGGACATCGCGTTCTGCACAACACTCACTGGTCGCGAGCTGTCACGTTTCCATGGGGTACTCGGACTCGTAGCCGAGGGCGACAGATTCGCCGAAGTCGGTCAGCAGGCCCCGCAGTACGCGTTCGAGGAACTGCTGCGCGACACCGTGACAGGAATTCCGTCCTGCCGCCTTGTCACGGGCGCCAGCGTCCTCTCGATGCGTCAGGGCGAGGGCGCAGTCGAGGTGGATGTCGTCGGCCCGGAAGGCTCCGTCACCGTGACGGCGGCATTTGTCGTGGGATGCGACGGCGCTAGGAGCATCGTGCGAGAGGAGATGGGCGCCCGGTACGAGGGTGAGCATGCCCTCCGACCCAACTTCGGCATGGTGTTCACTGCCCCAGACCTGATGGCACACGTGGCACACGGACCTGCCGTGCAGTATTGGATCCTGAACGAGGCCGCACCTGCGCTGATGGGTCCTCTCGACCGCGACGGCACGTGGTGGATCATCCTGTTCGGCGTCGACGAGGAACGCGGTCGCGAGCACGGGCGGGAACTTGTCGCTGCGGCCATCGGTGCGGAAGTCGGCGCGGACCTGGACATCACGATCGGCTCCACCGACCCGTGGACCGCGCGGATGCAGCTCGTGGACTCCGCCCGCGCGGGCCGGGCCTTCCTCGCCGGTGATGCCGCGCATCTCAATCCGCCCTTTGGCGGCCACGGCATGAACACCGGCGTGGGTGATGCCGTTGATCTGGGCTGGAAGCTCGCCGCGGTTCTTCAGGGCTGGGGTGGGCCTGCGCTGCTCGACAGTTATGAGCAGGAGCGACGGCCAGTGCAACTGCGGGTCATCGAGGAGGCGACGGCCAACATGAAGGTGCTCTCGACCGAGCTCACCGATCCGCGGCTTGATGTTGATGACCCCAGCGGTGAATTGGCTCGCAAGGCCGCGCATGAGCGCATTCAGCAGACCAAGCATGCCGAGTTCCATGCTCTCGATCTCGTCCTCGACATGGGGTACGCGTCTGCCTTGCTCATGCCTCCCGAGGGCGACGCGGTGGTGGGGCACCGGTTGGCGCACGTGTGGCTCGACGACGCCAAGTCGCTGTACGACGTGCTTGGAGAGGGATTCGCGCTGCTGCAGGTCGGGGGTGCCGATGTGCCGGATGAATGGGCAGCCTGCGCTGCTTCCCTTGGGATTCCGCTGCGCATCGTTGATCTCCGCAACCACGCCCTATCTGAACGCTATGGCGCCGAACTGCTCCTGGTGCGTCCCGATCAGCACGTCGCGTGGCGAGGATCCGCGACAGACGATTCCTCGGAAGCCGTGCTGCGTACGGCGACGGGATGGGAGATCTGAGCTCTCGCCGCCCGCCAATTCCGAGGACAGCGCCATCGCAGTGACTTCGACCCCAGGTGCCTCTTCCCCGGCACGTCACTGGACGAGACTCGCCAGGTCGTGCGCCACCTGGGCACAGCGCCCGAGCGTGAGTTCACGACACGGCG
>WLOZ01000101.1 GCA_009699025.1 Actinomycetota bacterium | reverse complement strand
TCGATTCGGAGATCGCTGAACCTTTCGTACGCGCGCTGCGAGAGTTCGCCTCGTTCGACACCGACATCGCTCATTTCTCGGTGCACGGTCGCTGTTCCGAGTGTCGAGCGGCGACGACCCTCGCATGAGCGGCACCCAGCGGGTCGATGCTGTTCCTCACCCTGACGACACCCATCCCGACTCCGGCGTGCCGTGGCACTACACCGACCCGCACGCTGAGCAGCGTCAGTTGGTGGCCGGTGAGGGTTTCGTCGATCTTTCGCACCGCGGGGTAATCACAGTCTCGGGCCCCGATCGCCTCACCTGGCTCAACGACCTGCTCACGCAGGCGGTGGCCGGGCTCGCTCCGGGCGAGTCGGCGCTGGCCCTCATCCTCGACCCGAACGGTCGGGTCGAGCACGAGCTCCACCTGGTCGACGATGGCGCCACCACCTGGATCACCACCGAGCCACACGCCGCGGTCACGGTGCTTTCGTACCTCAACCGGATGCGCTTCATGCTGCGCGTCGAGGTGGCCGACGTGAGCGACGACCATGCTGTGGTGTGGCAGCCGGTTCGCGAGGCGGTGGCCGGAAGGCCCACCTGGCTCGTGCCACATGCGTTCGCCGGTCTCCCAGCACCGGATGCCGGAGGCGACTGGGACAGGCTCATTGCGGCCCGACCGGGGGTGCTTGTGGGTCGTGAGGTGATCGTCCCTCGCGCCGAACTGGAGGACTTCCTTGCTACTGCCGGCCCCCCGGCTGGCACGTGGGCGCTCGAGGCTCTGCGCATTGCCGCCGGAGTGCCCCGCGCCGGACTCGATACCGATGACCGCACCATTCCGAACGAGATGGGATGGCTCGGACCAGCGGTTCACCTCAGCAAGGGCTGCTACCGGGGCCAGGAGACGGTGGCTCGCACGCACAACCTGGGCCGACCGCCGAGGCGGCTGGTGCTGCTGCACCTCGACGGAATGCAGGAGCGATTGCCGGCCGTGGGCTCGGCGGTCACCCTCGGTGGACAATCGGTCGGAGTTGTTCGATCGTCATCGCGGCATCATGAACTCGGGCCCGTGGCGCTTGCCGTGGTGAAGCGGTCGATTCCGCTCGACGCCACCCTGCTCGCCGACGGAATCAGCGCAACTCAGGAGCCGATCGTCGTCGGCTGAAACTCGGGCAGGGTTAGAGGTCGCGCAGGCCGAGGCTGCTGAGTTCGCGCATCAGCGATGCGGTGTCGGTGGGCTCCTCGGAGCGTGAGGTGGTGGGGGGCCCGGATTCATCATCAACAGCATCAGTGGACTCAGCGGAGTCAGTGGATTCAGTGGATTCAGCAGATTCAATGAACTCGCCGGTCAGCGCAGCGTCGTACCTCGGATCGAACTCGGGCGCGGGAGCATAGACGGGCGCTGGCGGCACGGCTGCGGGTTCGAAGGAGGGCATCTGCAGCGGCATGCCCGTGGGAGTCGTGCTGGGGGGCGGGAGGACGCTCAGGGGCCCGGGTGGATCGAACCTCGGGTAGTCGTGGGTCTGAGGCACCTCGAAGGCCACCGGCTCGAGGCTGGCGTCTGGGCCGGAGGGCTCGGGAATGTCGGGCTCGACCGAAACCCGCGGAACCAGGTGTAGGGGCAGTACGTCGGCGAGAGGCTCCTCGAGTTCGTCGTCCGAGTCGGACGTAGGGCGGGGGTCATGCAACAGGGCAGTTGCGGTGGTCACGAGGCCGGCCGCCGCTAGGCCCTGCACGACGTCGGCGGCCTCGAAGATCGTGAAACCGCACTCGTCGGCGACGTCGGTGAGCGTGCGCACCCCATCGACGAGGCGCAGAACGGTGGCCTCGTTCGAGGTGAGCGCCGCGCAGGGCTCTCTGGTGGTGAGAAGGGGCACCACCTCGGCGCCACCGAGGTCATCGACCACCTCAGGCCAGTGTCGTTGGCGCATGCGAGCCTGCTCGATGAGCTCAGCCACATTGAGGAATGGTGCGAGGTCGGTGCGAGTGCGGGCTCCGTTGCGGAACCACTGCGACACGACGGGCCAGGCGAGCAGATCGGCGAGCATGTCGCGCTGCTGCTCGAGCGCAAAGTTCTCGATGACCCGGCGATTGACCAAGCCGAGGTGCACGAGCACCTCGCCGAGGCGAGCCGAGTTCATCTCCGACCTCTGGAGTTCGAGGGCCGTGCTGAGTTGGTCGGGGCTGATGGCGCCAGCTGACACCAGGCGAACGCCCAGCAGCGGTCGACGACCGGGTACCGAGACGGCATAGACCTGGCCGTCGCGGAACCACACGAGGCCCTCGTCCCCATCTCCGCGCGAGATGGTGAGACAGCCACTGGCCTCCTGAGAGGCAAGCCCGAGGATGATCCCCTCCACGTCAGACACTCGAGGGGCTGCGGGAGTGGGGGGCTCGAAGCTGATCGACTCGAATTCGGGCGATTCGGGCACGTCGGGGGTCAGGGTGGGATCACTCATGTCGTCACCACCTGATTCGGTTGACGCGCGAGCCCAAGCATCGTGAACCGATCCTCCCTTACTCGTGGAAATGCAGGAGCCCTCTCCCGGTCATGTACTACTTCGGCACCCATGATCCACTCCTTAACCCCTCGAGGGAACATTTTCGGGACCAAAGTCCTCTGGGATGAACCGGACATTCAGGGGTGCTGCGCACGGGCCGTGAGCGTGGCACCATGGGGACATGCCCGGAACTCTGATTTCCGTCGCGCCCACGGGGGCGGAGAGCGACCCGCGCGATGCCCCGTCACTTCCGGTCACGGTCGAGGCGCTGGTGCAGACGGGTATCGAGTGCCAGTCGGAAGGGGCGGCCCTCATCCACGTGCACGTGCGTGATGCCGCCGGTCAGCCCAGCCTCGATGTCGGAGTTCTCACCGCTGCAGTCGACGCCCTGCGCGAGGCCACTGACCTCGTTGTTCAGGTGTCCACCGGGGGTTCGGTCAGCGACACGTTGGAGGCGCGACTGGCGGTTCTTGATTCCAACCCCGACTCCTGCTCCCTCAGTTGCGGCACGGTTAATTTCGGCAATGACGTGTTCATGAACCCGTGGCCGTTCATGGCTGAGCTCTACCAGCAAACCCAGCAGCGCGAAATCGTGCCGGAGTTCGAGATCTTCGACCTAGGCCAGGTGACGGCAATGAGGCGGCTCCTCGACAAGTTCGGCCCGCCTTCTGGCGGATCGGTTCACGCAGACCTTGTGATGGGCGTGCCCGGAGGAATGCCGGCCACCACCGCGGCACTGGTCGCGGTGGTTCAGGCCCTGCCGCCGGAGGCATCGTGGTCGGCCACCGGAGTGGGCCGCTCGTCAGTGCCGGTCATGCTGGCCTCGCTCTCGTGCGGTGGCCATCTGCGAGTGGGCATGGAGGACACCCTCACGTATTCGCCTGGTCGTGCCGTGGTGAGCAATGCCGAGTTGGTGACGCGAGCGGCTACGCTGGCCGAAGTGGCGCTGCGACCGCGTCTCACCACTGAGGAGGCCCGCATTATGCTCGGCATCAGCGAGCGGCGAGTGCGTGTGGAGGCTGTGTCATGAGCAAACCTGTTGTCGGTGGCAATCGCAGGGTCGACAAGGTGCTCGCAGCTGGTTTCCTCGACGGTCTTGCCGAGATGTCACTCGACGAATTGCGCGATCGGCGGCGTGAGGCCGATCAGGAGGAGGCCGACCTCTCCTACCTGCGGCGCATGCTGCACGGGCGCCTCGACATCGTGCGGGCCGAGATCGAACAGCGCGCCAACCCGGGTGAGGGGAATCTGGTTGAGCGCCTCGCCACAATTCTGGCCGACCCCGACCGTGGCGTTCGCGGGTCCGGTCGGCACATGACCGCCCAGCCCAGCCGGGTCGACGAGCATCGCAGGCGCGTTGAGCAGGTCATCGCCGATGCAGTCGTGAGTGACGTCACTCACCGCTCCGATGACGAACTGGCTCAGGCGGTTGTCGATCTCTGCGCCCATGAGGCCGAGGTCTCGGAGGTTCGTCGCGAGGTGCAGCAGGTTGCCGATGCGTTGGGCGGAGAGCTCACCCGTCGGTATCGCGAGGGACTCGCGTCGGTCGATGATGTGCTCGCGCGGGCGCAGGGAAGTTCGGCGTCCGCGACAGAGTGAGCGCCCGACCGCTTCCTTAAGCAAGCAGTGCGTTTGCATGTGCAAGCACCCCGGGTCATACTGAAGGTATGAGTGCACGACTCGACGTCACCTCCCTGGGTTCCTTCATCCGCGAGCAGCGGGAGGCAGCCGAGGTCTCACTGAGGCAACTGGCCAAGACCAGTGGAGTGTCGAACCCCTACCTCTCGCAGATTGAGAGGGGTCTGCGCAACCCGAGCGCCGAAATTCTGGGCCAGATCGCCAGGGCCTTGCGAATCTCGGCCGAGACGCTCTACGTGCAGGCAGGCTTCCTCGAGGAGCGTGAGGATCGTGAGCCTGCGCCGTCGTTCACGGTGGCCCTAGCCGCCGACCCGACACTCACCGAGCGCCAGCGCGGCGTGCTGCTCGAGATCTACACCGCCTTCATGTCCGAAAATGCCGCATCCCGCGCGCGGGCTGAGCCGGAGACCCCGGTGGCCAGCAAGCGTTCGACCACCAAGCGAGCCGATCGGCCCGCGACATCCTGAGAGGAATCACCATGTCCACCCCCCCGAAGAAGACCACCGCGACGAAGACCACGGCGAAGAAGACCACGGCGAAGAAGACGGCCGCGACAAAGACGGCCGCTCAGCCCACCGCCACGGTCAACGCCCCACCCTCGGCCGCTCGCCGAATCGCTGGAATCCGCCCGAGCATCACCCCTGCCGCTGTCACAGCGGCGGCGGCTGCGGCTCCGTCGTTTCTGGCCTCCCTGGTCGAGGACATCGCACGGCTCGACCTGCGCTCGCTCGACCTGCGCTCGCTCGACCTGCCGACGTTTGATATCCCGGGCTTCGACGTACACAAGGCGGTCGCCGAGGTGAGCGCGCTGCCCGGTCTGGCCACCGAGTTCGTCACCGATCTTGCAGCGGCTGCGGCTAAGCGTGGCTCCGACGTCGTGTCCACCGTGAACCACGGAGTTACCCTCGTGCGTGAGGCCGTGGGGGTCTGACCGACCTCCGCAGGCAGCGGCCCGTCCCACCCGACGTGGGGCGGGCCGAACTCATGTCCGATCGCCTAGGCTGGCGTCATGCCTCCGCTGATCGCCCTCATCGTCCAAGCCCTCAGTTGGGCCGTGGTGCTTGGCGCCATCGTGTGCTTCGTCGATGCGCTCATTCGACCCACGCAAGCGTTTCCGGCCATCGATCGCCAGACCAAGCCGTTCTGGCTGTTCATCCTCGCGCTCTGCGGCGTGGTGGCAGCGCTGTTCAGCGCGGTGGGCTTCTTCGGCCTCTTCGCCTCCGTGGGCGTGGTCTTCTACCTCGTCGATGTGCGGCCCAAGGTCAAGGCGATTACCGGTCGCTAACGGCTAGTCGCATCGACGCAAGGTGGTTGGCCTTCGGCCTGCGCGTCGAGTCAGCGAACGAGAACCGACCGGGGGAAACAGCGATCAGGACCTGCCCTGGTTGGCGACGGCTGCTGCTGCTGTCGCGGCCGCCGCTGGATCGAGGTACTCGCCGCCCTTCACGAGTGGCCGCATGTCGTGATCGAGTCGATACACCAGAGGGATGCCCGTGGGGATGTTGAGTGAAGCGATGCCGTCGTCGGAGATGCCGTCGAGGTGCTTCACGAGGGCGCGCAGTGAGTTGCCGTGGGCCACCACCATCGTGGTGCGGCCTGCAGCGAGGTGCTCGGCGACGATGACGTCTTCCCAGTAGGGGATCATGCGACGCACGACGTCGGCGAGGCATTCGGTTGCCGGTCGCGTGTCGGGGGGCAGCATCGCATAACGGGGGTCGTGGGCCGTGGCCCACTCGTCGTCTGGATCGATGGGGGGCGGAGGGGTGTCATACGACCGTCGCCAGAGCGTGAACTGCTCTTCGCCGTAGGTCTCGAGGGTCTGTCTTTTGTCCTTGCCCTGAAGTGCGCCGTAGTGGCGCTCGTTCAGCCGCCAGTTGCGGACAACCGGAATCCACGACCGGTCGCAGGCATCGAGTGCGAGGTTCGCGGTACGAATGGCACGCTTCAGTAGCGAGGTGTGCACGACGTCCGGCAGGATTCCGGCCTCGGCCAGCAACTGCCCGCCGCGCGTGGCCTCGAGCACCCCCTTGTCGGTGAGGTTGACGTCAACCCACCCGGTGAAGAGGTTAAGCGCGTTCCACTCGCTCTCGCCGTGGCGCAGCAGGATCAGGGTGGATGAGTCGTTCTGCTGATCAGTCATGGTCACCATCTTGCCCGATCAGGGTTCGAGGTCGCCCTCGGCGGCGCGCAAGGCGTCGGGATCGGCGAGGTGGCGGAAGGCCGCGAGGTTTCCGGTGGGCTCCCCGCGCGACAGCCGCCACGCCCACTCGCGCCGGATCGCCCCCGAGAAGCCGAGCTCAAGGATGACGTTGAACGATCCGTCGGCATTGTCGAGTACGGACCCCATCACCCTGTCAAGCTCGTCGTGGGTGACAGCGTGCAGCGGGAGTCGGCCCGACAGGTACACGTCGCCAAGCTGATCGATGCAGTAGGCGACCGCGTACATGCGTCGGTTGCGCTCGAGAAGCCACTGGTGCAGTCCGGCGGCGTTCTCGTCGGGGTGACGTGCCACGAAGGCCTGAACGGTCACGAAGTGGGGCCCGATCTTCACCGATGTGGTGGTCATCTGCTTGCGCTCTCCGGGCAGCACGACGATGAAGGTGTGCTCGCCACCCTGCTCCCAGTCGAGCTCAGAGTCGGCCAGCCAGCTGCGTAC
>WLOZ01000100.1 GCA_009699025.1 Actinomycetota bacterium | reverse complement strand
TTCCTGATTGCCTACTTGGCCAGCGCGCCGAGTGCGGCGATCGGCGGCTGGATCAGGGACCTGAGTGGTGGCTTCACCGCCGTCTGGTGGCTGGTGGTGGCAACGTCAGTGATTCTCGTGCCCATCTCACTGGCCCTTGGGCCGGCACGGGCCCGGAGCGTGCACGTCGGCTAGAGGCGAAGGGCGTAGGCCCTCGGTTCGACCGCGCAGGGAACAGTTCCTAGTCGAGGGCCACCGTCTCCGAGCACGCGCGTGCTGCCGCTCTGACAGCCCGCCGTGTCAGTGCGCGCGCGGGCGAGTTGCGCTTTCTTAGCCTGCATCGTGCTGCTGGTCATGTTCGCGTGGTGGGGCGGCAACCGCGCGCTGAAATCGTAGATGGAACGCACATGGGGAACTGGGAGGGCATCGCGGAGTTGGTCCGTGCGGGCAGTGTCGCCCGCGCCCCGGGCGTCGGCGTCTACCTCGCTTCCCCGGCAGAGTAAGTGCCCGCGTCACTCGCGACGTAGATCGGCCTGCAGCACTCGATGGCGGCAGACGTGGTCGTTGCCACCGTGGTGACGGAGAGTGTGCCGTTCTTGACTCGGGCTCCTCTGGTCGAGGACGTCATGGATCGCGTGCGCCCCGTCACCGTCTACACGGGCTACATGGAGACCGCCGACCTGCCGGATATCCTGCGCACGAGCGTGCTGGGCGAGGGGGAGGCGGATGCCACCTACTACCTGTCGGAGCGCCGCTTCGTAGCGACCGACCACGGGATGCTGCCAGCGTGGCTTGAGCGGATGTTCGCATTCCTGCACCGGAATAGTCAAGCGCCGGCCGCCTACTTCAGCCTGCCTCCCGAGCGCGTGATCCCACTGGGCACGCGAATCGACCTCTAGTCCTCGTCGGCTGTACGCGGCGGCCAGCCCCTGCCTCGGCGCACCCGTAGCTCCGACCCGAGGAGCATCGGGTGCGGACCTGCCCTCAGGCCCCGCGGCCGAGGTGAAATGTTGCTGAAATGGCAGACTTTCGCTGAGCGCCGACGTATCGTGACCGGAGAATCGGAAGAACGGTGAGGGTGAGGGCGATGCGACGGCTGGGCGTGATGGCGATGACGCTGGCCGCGACTGCCGCCGTTCTGCTCCCCGCGCCCGCGGCGTCTGCGCCGGTGGGTCCGCTCGGGGCCCCCATCACGCTGGGCACTGGCGTGGCGCCACCGGGGGCCTCGCAGCAGCTGGCGGTGCTGCCCGACGGAACGGTGGCGGCCGCGTGGGCCGACGCGTCCGGCGCCTCCCTTGTGGTCAGGGTGCGGCCGGCGGGCAACTCGTCCTGGGGGGCACCCACCGTCATTCCCCTGGCGCCCGGCTGGTCGGCGTCCGGGGCCGTGTTCCCCAGCCTGCAGCAGCTGGTGCTGCGCGCAGCCGGACCCATGCACTTCCTGCTGGTGTGGCGGGAGAGGAACGGCTCGTTCCAGCGCATCCAGGCGCAGCGGCTCAGCAGGTCGGGCGCGCCCGTGGGCTCGCACACCGTGCTGGCCGGGCCCGACTACGTCTACCTGGCCGACGTAGCCACCAACGCCAGCGGTCGCGCGGCGGTGTCGTACTTCACCGACGCATCTCCCACCCCCTTCAGCGTGCGGGTGCGGGACACCGAGTCGTCGTCGTGGCGGCCGGCCGTGACCGTGACCAGCGTCCCCGTGGCATCGATTCCCGGGCCCTGGGCATTCGTGTCGCGCGTCGCGGTGCACTCGTCGGGCACGGTGTGCGCGATCGGTTCGGCCAGCTTCACGCCCTCCACCGTGGCCGTGCGCAGCAAGTGCGCTCCGCCGGCTGCCCTCGGCTCCGCCGCCACCCAGCCGGTGGGCACCTTCACCGACACCACCACCATCGGCAGCCTGGGGCCATTGGTGACGATGGCGGCGACACCGGAGGGCTTCATCGTCGCCGGCATCGCGGCCAGCACCGGCACGGTTCCCTTTCCGATTCTGGCGCCGGTGATGCCCACGGTGGTGCGGGTGCGCGAGCGCCCGGCCGATTCCGGTGCGTGGGTCACGGCCGCCACGCTGGGCCAGCCCGGCGAGGTCAACGTGCTACCCCTCGCCCTGGCCAGCGCGGGCGGCGCGCTGGTGCAATTCGAGCGGTTGCGCGGTGCCGTGGGATCTGACAGCGGCAGTCCGGGATACGGCGTCGACCAGCGGGTGGCGCAGCAGCAGGGCTCTGGGGCGTGGACCCCAGCCCTCACCGTGTCATCCTTGGGGATCTCCAGCAGTGAGAGCATCGTCCCTCTCTTGTCGGCCGCGGCGCTCGGCCCCGCCGGCGAGGTGCTGGTGTCCGCCCCGGTGCCCCAGCCGGCCGCGCCGCTCTGGACCACCGGCTTCGTGCGCCGCTCGTCGTGGTCGGGGACGTGGTCCTCGTCGACCGGCATGGGCGTGACCACCACGTCGGGGCTGGTGATTGCCGCCTCGGGCCGGGCCACGGCCCTGGGGGTGCAGTTCGGCACCGGTGACGTCATCGTGGTGCAGTCGGCGCTGCCCAAGCCGTTCGTGCGGCAGTCCGCGCGCATCACCGCTGTGCCGCGGGTGGGTGTGGCGTCGGTGTGCGGCTTCGCGTTCACCGACGCGGCGAGCATCACGCGACAGTGGCGGGTGAACGGGGTGGTGCGCTCCACCGCGTCGAAGTACACGCCCACCTCCGCCGACCGGGGCAAGACCCTGGTGTGCCGGGTGACGGCCGCCAATCCCACCGGCACCACGGTGTCGGCCTCGCCCGGGAGGACGGTCGCATGAGGCCTCGTGCGTGGGCGTGGCTCGCCGGCGCGGTGGTCGCGGCGCTCGGCGCCACCACCTTCGTGACTCCTGCCCAGTCAATGCCGGTTCGCGCGTTCGGCGCCCCGATCAGCATCGCCCCACCTGTCGTCGACGTGTACGGGCCGTCGATGGCCGTGCTCCCCGACGGCACGGTGGGAGTGGCGTGGACGTCCACGCTCAACACCGTTCGCATGGCCATCCGCCGGCCGGGCACCAACACCTTCGTGACGCTGACCCCGCTCACCTTGACGGACTCCATCGTCACCGACGGCCCTTCTGCCAGCTGGCCGGTCGTCACGCTGCGCCCTGCCGGATCGGAGTTCCTGCTCGGCTGGGGTGAGTCGATGGGCGGCTCCGTCAGGGTGCGCGTCGCCCGGGTGGCGGCGGCGGCCACCGCCGTCCCTGCGCCGGCGACTGTCTCAGGGGGAGACAGCATCTCGTCGGTGCCGGTGGCCTTCGGCACCGCCACCGACGGCAGCGCGGTGGCGGCGTGGGGGATCGTGAGTCCGTTCGGGTTCGAGATTCGAGCGGCCAGGCGTGCCGGCACCAGCGGCGCGTGGCAGCAACTGGGAGACGTGGGAGTCACCTCACTGCCCTTCGACCTCGTGGCCGGCATCGACAGCTCGCGGTCGGTCACGGTCGCGTGGATCCAGCTCTCGGGTGCCTTGATCGACGTCAAGGTCCGCTCCCGTCGAGGCGACACGTGGTCCCCGGTGCTCGTGGCCGGCTCGGTCACGCCCAGTGGCCTCGCCGCGTCGCGACTCGTCGACGTCGAGACTTCCGGCACCGCCACGGCATTGGCATTTGTCGACATCGTCTCGGGAACCTCGGGCTACAGCGTCGACGCCGTCGCTCGGGGCATCCGGGTGCTGCACAGGCCCACGCCCACGTCGCCGTGGACCATGAGTGGATCGCTCGTGGGCCCGGGACGGTATGCCGCGTCGCCCAGCCTCGCGATGACGCCGGGCGGCGGCGCCGTGGTGCGCTTCCTCGACCTCAGGGATGGCACGGCCCCCCCGTGGCGGACTGCCAGCACCATGCTGGCGCAGCGCACGACCCTGGGCGGGCCCTGGTCCGCTGCCCGGTTGGTGGAAGCCGTCTCCGTGGACAGCTCCATCGATGACATCACGATGGCCCGCATGGACCCGGTGCTCGCCGGCGATGGTACGGCCGTGATGCTGCTTCCCGCCCCCTACGCCGCCGGCGGCGGCACCGTCGCCCTCGGGGCGTCGACGACCTGGCGCACGGGCTGGGGGACGGCATTCACCGAGCAGCCGACCCTGCCCGCGCGGCCCTACACCCAGATGACGACCGGAATGGTGCTCGACCCTGCCGGTCGCGCCACCCTGACGTACATCGACGACACCACCTTCGGCCTCGTGGCCGCCACCACGGCGCTGCCCAAGCCATTCGCGCGCACGCGCGCCGCGCTGTCGAGTGCCTCACCGCGGGTAGGCGTCGCGGTGACGTGCAAGTCGGCGTGGACCGGCGCCAAGACGCTGGCCTTCCGGTGGCTGCGCGGTGGCAGCGCCATCGCGCGGGCGACGTCGAAGACGTACGTGCCGAAGGCGGCCGACCGCGATCGAGGGCTGTCGTGCCGGGTGACCGCCACCAACCCCACCGGCAGCACGGTGACGACATCCGTTGCGCGAACGGTGGGCGGCTGACCAGACGCCGGGGTGAGGCAGTGCGTTCACTCGGGGATCATCCCTTGCTGCGCGAGTCCATCACCTGTTGTGGCTTCGCGGCGGTTGAAGCCACAACGAGTGATGGACTCGCCGAAACACCAGAACGGTGCGCCCGGAGGGACTCGAACCCCCAACCGACTGGGTAGAAACCAGTGGCTCTATCCGTTGAGCTACGGGCGCTGCGCACCCACTGCCTACGGTGCTCATTGATTCTTGCAGAATGTGGTACCCGTCGTTACGTCGCGACGGCGCAACCTGGTGGAGGTCACGATGGCACGTTCGGCGAAGCTGGCCGCCGCCGATCGGGCCAGGCTGCTCGCGGCTGGTGTCGACGCCTCGCGAATCGATTCGCTCGACCTCGTACTCGTCGAAACCGACACCCCCGACGGGTGGGCTGACCGAGGTAACCGCCTGTATCTGACGGGCGAATCCGCGCCTGACTCACGTTTCTTCTTCACGTCGTCGGCTCACCCACCTGCCACTGACGCACTGGTGGTGCTGGCCGAGCGTGCCGAGGTAATGCCCGCGATCAGGATGTGGGGGCACGGTCCTCTGCTCTTCATCGGCCCCGGCAGCTCACTGCGCCATGGCACGGTGGCGCTGGGTGATGCGAGCACGATCGTGCTCAAGGGGGAGGCGACGGCAATCGCTACCTTCGAACTGCAGGCTCGCAATGGTGGGTCGATCGTCGTGGGTCGCGACCAGTTGTGGGCTACTAACATCACGCTGCAGACCGACGACATGCATGCGATTCGCGACGCATCAACGGGTCAGCGACTCAACGCCTTCGGCGGGCACATTCGCATCGGCACGCACGGGTGGCTCGGGCGCGACAGCGCGGTACTGGGCGGTGCTGTGCTGGGCCGCGACACCGTGGTGGGCCTTGGCTCCATCGTGACCGCGGGTGAGCACCCCGATGGTGTGGTGCTTGCGGGGGCGCCGGCCAGAGTCGTGCGCACAGGCATCACGTGGAGCCGCGACGACCTTCCCTAACTGATCTTCAGGCCTTGGGCGGCACGGGCTCGGCGTCGGCCAGCAGGTTGGTGGCCGGCTCGCCAATCGTCACGCGCGGAATCGCAAGGGCGGCCGCCCCCGCCGCCACGGCCAGTCCACCCGCCAGCCACCACGCGGTGGAGTAGTCGCCTTGGGAGGCGCGCATCCAGCCCGATACCGAGGCCGCGGCGGCGGCGCCGATCATGTGGGCCGCGAACACCCAGCCGAACACCACGGTGCCGCGCGACGTGCCGTAGATGCGGCGGCACAGCACCGCGGTAGGGGGCACGGTTGCCACCCAGTCGAGCCCGAAAAGTGCCAGCATCAGAATCAGTGGCGGCTCCACCTCGGGCCCCAGCACGATGGGCGTGATGAGCAGCGCTACACCGCGCAGGGCGTAGTACACCGCGAGGAGGAGTCGGGGGTCGACGCGGTCGGTAAGCCAGCCCGAGCCGATGGTGCCGATGATGTCGAACAGACCCACGATGGCCAGCATCGAGGCCGCGGTGGTGGCGCCCATTCCGTGGTCGTGCATGGCGGGCACGAAGTGTGTGCTGACGATTCCGTTGGTGGTCCACCCGCACACGAAGAAGGTTCCGGCGAGAAGCCAGAAGGGGCCGGTGCGCGACACGCTTCGCAGTGTGGTGATGGCCGTATTGGCAGCACTCCAGCCCGAGCCCGTGGTGCGTGACATCTGCTCCTCGACCGTTGGCTCGCCGGTAGCCCCGAGGGGGCGCAGCCCCACGTCGGCCGGGCGGTCGCGCAGAACCCACACGACCAGCGGGATGAGCAGCGCACACATCGACGCCACCGCAAGTGACGCCGCACGCCATCCCTGCGACTCGATGAGGTGGGCGAGCGAGGGCAGAAACACCAACTGCCCGGTGGAGAAGGCGGCTCCGAAGATGCCGAGTACGAGTCCGCGGTGGCGGGCGAACCATCGATTTGCCACGAAGGCTCCGAACACCAGCGCGGTCGACCCAACGCCGAGGCCCACGAACACGCCCCACAGCAGCACCAGCTGCCACGACACCGTCATCACAGCGGTGAGGCCTGTTCCGACGGCGATGAGTGCCAGTGCCAGTGAAGCGATTCGACGAATTCCGAATCGCTCCATCAGTGCCGCAGCGAAGGGTGCGGTGATTCCGTAGAAAACTAGGTTCACCGACACGGCGAGGCTGGTGGCGGCTCGGCTCCAGCCAAGATCATCCTCGATCGGCACCAGCATTACGCCGAAGGTCGAACGGAAGGCAGCCGACGCGAGCAGCACTAGGAAGGTCACGAGGGCGACCCACCACGCACGGTGGATGCGAAGGATCACA
>WLOZ01000010.1 GCA_009699025.1 Actinomycetota bacterium | reverse complement strand
GGTTCGTCGGAGCGTCCGAGCGGTGGGGGTCGTCCTTCTGGTGGGTCGTCGGGCGGGCGTCCGCCTGGGAAGTCGTACGGGGCTGGTTCGTCGGAGCGTCCGAGCTCGGGAGGGCGTCCGCCCGGGAAGTCGTACGGGGCTGGTTCGTCGGAGCGTCCGAGCGGTGGGGGTCGTCCGCCCGGGAAGTCGTACGGGTCATCGTCGGAGCGTCCGAGTGGTGGGGGTCGTCCTTCTGGTGGGTCGTCGGGCGGGCGTCCGCCTGGGAAGTCGTACGGGGCTGGTTCGTCGGAGCGTCCGAGTTCGGGTGGTCGTCCGCCTGGGAAGTCGTACAGGCCATCGTCGGAGCGGCCGAGTTCGGGTGGTCGTCCTTCGGGTGGGTCGTCGGGGGGTCGTCCGCCTGGGAAGTCGTACGGGTCATCGTCGGAGCGTCCGAGTGGTGGGGGTCGTCCTTCTGGTGGGTCGTCCGGTGGTCGTCCGCCTGGGAAGTCGTACGGGGCTGGTTCGTCGGAGCGTCCGAGTTCGGGTGGCCGATCGTCGGGGCCGTCCGACAGAGGTGGATCCACGCCCTACTCGGGGTCTGGGAGCAGGGTCGGCGGCACGTCGTCGCGAGGGCCATCAGGTCCCCCCTCGAGGGGGACGCGCGGTGGAGCCGGTGAAGGGGCACGCGACGATCGTGGGCGCTCCGATCGCCCCAAGGTTCCGAGCGGGCCCCCGATTCCGGACGATGTCACCGGTCGAGAACTCGATCGCGCCGTGCGTGCCGAATTGTCGGGCCTAGCAATCAACACGGCGACCGAAGTGTCCCGTCACCTCGTGATGGTGGCGCGCCTGCTCGATGAGCAGCCTGAACTTGCCTACGAGCACGCGCAACGGGTGCGAGCTCTGTCCCAGCGGCTGGCCGTGGCGCGCGAGGCAATGGGCCTGGCCGCGTACCAGTTGGGAAAGTGGGGGGAGGCCCGAGCTGAGTTGCGGGCGTTCCAGAGGATGACCGGCTCGGCAGAACACCTGGCGATGATCGCCGACTGCGAAAGGGGTCTGGGGAACCCCGAGAAGGCCCTCGAGTTGGCTGGGTCGAAGGCGGCCGATCAGCTCGACGAGGTCGATCGAGCAGAGCTGCGGATGGTGGCGGCTGGTGCGCGAGCCGACCTGGGACAACTCGATGCAGCGGTCGTCACGCTCCAGTGCCCTGAGTTGAACTCTCGGCTTCAGGAACCGTGGGTTGCCCGCCTGCGCTATGCCTATGCCGACGCTCTGCTGGCGGTTGGTCGTGAGTCTGAGGCACGCGAGTGGTTCGCGAAGTCAGCGGCCCATGACACCGAGGGCTGGACCGACGCAGCCGACCGATTAGTCGAACTCGACGGCTACCTGGTGCTCGAGGAAATCGCCGACGACAACGAGGCGAACCAGGGAGACGAGTAGGGGGCTCCTCAGCCGGCTAGAGCCTGGCGAATGGCTCGGATGTGTTCGGGTGTCGACCCGCAGCAAGCGCCAATCGCGTCGATGCCTAGATCACGCATTTCGACCGCGAACTCAGCCATCTCGTCGGGGGTTCCGGTGTACCTAAACTCACCGTCAATGAGTTGGGGCAGCCCAGCGTTGGGCGACATCATGAGGCGAATGGATCCGGTGCGGGCCGCCGCCAATTGGGTGGCGATCGTACGGGCCTCGTCCATGCCGCGACCGCAGTTGGCGCCCACCACGGCTACCTCGAGGGCTGAGAGGCTGGCCACAGCGGAAGCAGGGGTGACCCCCATCATGGTGCGAAGGTTGGTGTCGAAGCTCAGCGTGACCATGATCGGCAGGTCAGGGGCCTCCTGTTTCACCGCACGCACGGCAGCATCAATCTCGCCGAGGTCACTCATGGTCTCGATCAGGATGGCGTCGATGCCACCTTCGACGAGTGCGCTGACCTGCGCAGCGAAATGTGCGGTGGCCTCGTCAGGTGTCATCGTGCCGAGCGGCTCGAGCAGTTCGCCGATGGGGCCGAGGCCGCCGAGCACCATGACGTCGTCGCCACGATCGGCCGCGCGCCTTGCGATCTGAACGGCCGCGATGTTGAGTTCGCGCACTCGGTCTTCGAGGCCGTGCATGGCGAGCCGCGGGAGCGTGCCCCCGAAGGTATTGGTGGTGACGGCCCGCGAACCGGCCTCGACGTAGCCGGCGAGAATTGCCTCGACATCGTCGGGACGCTCGGCATTCCAGAGCTCCGGAGCTCCTCCATCGTCAAGTCCCGCCAGCTGGAGCTGGGTGCCCATGGCGCCATCAAGGACCAGGGGTGCCGGGGCGGAAAGAAGGCTTGCAAGGTCTGGCACGGGGATCCCCTCATCTGGCGGAGCGGTGTGGGCGCGGGTGCCGGTAAGTCGCTTCCGGTTCTCTCCTTATCCTAGGCCGTGATCACGCGGTCGAGGAGTCGAGATAGCGCCAGATCCCCTCGACGTTCGCCTGCGCACCCGAGAGCACCTCGAACTTGTGCGCCACGTCGGGCATGTCGACGACCGCCCGGTTGCTCGACGCCATTCGCTCGCGCAGCATGGCGACGGCGTGGTCAACGTCGGCTCCGCGGTCGCGGTCAGCTCGCACAAGCTCCACCCATCTCGTGAGCTCCTCAACCGATCGCTCGAGCACCTCGTCCACAGCGTCGACCGGTCCGTAGTGACTGAACAGCAGTCGCGTCGGCTGACGGTCGCGGAAGTGCTGAAGTGACTCGAGGGAGAGTTCGAGGTCGAAGTCGGGGGGCGGGGTCGATGGCCGCACGTCAGCGGTCTCTGGGATGTACACGCCTGCGGCGTCGCCGGTGTACAGGTCGCCGCTCTGCGAGTCGACCAGTCCGAGGTGGTGCGACGCGTGGCCGGGAGAGTGAAAGGCCGTGAGGGTGCGGCCGCCGCCGAGGTTGATTTCACCGATCTCTCCGATGACATGTAGCCGCTCTGCCTCAGTGGGTAGTAGCTCGCCGAAGAGCGTATCCATATCGCTGCCGAACACCCGCCGGGCGGACGCCACCAGTCGCGACGGGTCTGCCAGGTGGCGTGCACCTCGCTCGTGCACGACCACGGTGGCGCGAGGGTAGGCGCGCGCGATGTCGCCGACTCCGCCTGCGTGGTCAAGGTGAATATGGGTGACGATGATGGTGGCGAGGTCGTCGGCGTCAATCCCGAGAGCGGTGAGTGCCTCCACCACGACGGGCGCGCTGAGCGCGGTTCCGGTCTCCACGAGAGCCGGGCGCTCGCCTCGGATGAGGTACCCCGCAGTGATACCGGTATAGCCGCCCATCTGGGTATCGATCTCGAAGACATCGTGGCCGAGGTTGGTGATCCTCGGTGGGGGAGTAGATGTCATGTCTGCGTCCACAGGGAGCCAACCTCTCGTCTGTCCACAGCCTTGGGGCGGGCACCTCACTGAGTCATCCCACCCCAGCAGGGTAGCCGATGGGCGATGCACGCCCAGGTGCCGAATCGGGCACCCAAGACGAGGAAGGACACCCGATGTCTGGACGCTTGAGTTCGACGGAGAAGGAACTGGGGGGCCAGCGGCCCAGCCGTTCAACCGCAACGTCCCACGAGGGGGTTGCTGTCAACGAGGTACGCCTGGTCGGCAGGGTCTCCGGCTCGCCACTCGCCCGCGACCTGCCCAGCGGAAGTCGGGTGGTGACCTGGCGACTGGTGGTCGGGCGAGGCCCCGGAGCCCGCGGCCCCAGCGTCGACACCATCGACTGCGCGGTCTGGGCACCGGGCCTGATGCTGCGGGCCGAGCGTCTAGCCGATGACCAGGTGGTCGAAGTCGAAGGACATCTGCGCCGACGTTTCTGGCGAGGGGCAGGGGGTCCGGCCTCGCGCTATGAGGTTGAGGTGGTGCGGCTGAGGCGATGGCGACCGGCGCTCGAGTGAGCGGTCGCGGCGCGTCGTGGCAGGATTCGTTTGTGACCGACTCAACCCTCGCCGCCCGCGACTGGGACCCCGGCAGGCACGGTGCCACCGCCGCCGGCCCGGACGAGGGTCCCTACGAATGGTTCGTGCTGGCCCGGGTCCATCTGGTCGAGGGTCGTGCCCGCGACGCTGCTGATCTGTTCTCCCGGGTAGTGACGGCCGACCCGTCCTCGCGCTCGGCGTGGGAGGGCCTCGCGCGTGCTCGCTTCGACTCCGCCGACTACGACCTCGCGGCCGAGGCTTTCGGGCACCTGGCAGATCTCGCTCCCGACGACGACTACGCACACTTCGGGCTCGGCCTGTCGCTGTGGCGGCTACGCCGCTTCGCGGAGGCCCGCGATCATCTAGGAATGGCCCTGGCGATGAGGCCCGACCGTGCCGACTACGCCTCGGCGCTCGGTCAGGTTAAGGCGACCCTCGCGGCACGACGGCACGCGGGACTGCCCCCCGATGGGCAGCCCGGAGACGTGGTCCCGGGTGTGTTCGAATGACGTCGCCGCTGAACCCTTTGCTCTCAACGTCGGGCCCGCTCGTCAGCAGGCACGACGTTCTCCTAGTTGACCTCGACGGGGTTGTCTACGTAGGAGCGAACCCGGTGCGCCACGCGGTCGAGGTGCTGGGGCAGGCGCGGAGCGGTGGGTCGCGCGTCGGCTACGTGACCAACAATGCGCGGCGCACGCCCGAAGAGGTCGCTGCCCACCTCCGCGAGTTCGGACTCGAGGTCGTCGACGATGACGTGGTCACCAGTGCGCAGGCGGGAGCCCGGCTGGTGGCCTCGCTGGTACCGGTGGGCTCCGCAGTGCTGGCCATTGGAGGACCTGGCGTGAGCGCGGCGCTCATTGAGCGAGGACTTCGTCCGGTGATGACCGATTCCGAGGCACCCCAAGCCGTGATGCAGGGATACGGCCCCGACGTGTCGTGGCACGATCTCGCTGAGGGAACGTACGCCGTGGCGCGTGGGGTGCCGTTCATCGCCACGAACCTCGACCTCAGCGTGCCCACCCCCCGGGGGATCGCTCCCGGAAATGGCGCGCTCGTGGCTGTCATCGTGGCCGTCACGGGGGTTACCCCCCTCGTGGCGGGCAAGCCCGAGTCCCCGCTGATGCTGGAGTCGATCGAGCGTCTTGCGGCGGCCAGCCCTCTGGTCATCGGAGACCGCCTCGACACCGACATCGAGGCCGGCTCGCGACTCGGTCTGCCAAGCCTGCTGGTGCTCACCGGCGTCACGGGTGTCGCTGACCTCGTTGCCGCGCCAGCGCACCAGCGCCCCACCTACGTGTCAGAGGACCTTCGTGGGCTGCTCGAGGAGCAACCCCTCGTCGAGGTGCTGCCGGGGGGTGCTGTGCAGTGCAGGCAGGCGCGCGTCAGAGTTGGCGAACGGGGACTTGACGTCGAGCAGGGAGGGACAGATCCCATCGATCTGCTGCGGGCGGTAGCCGTGGCGTGCTGGACGAGGGCCGATCGGGGCGAGGAGATTGACGCCCACCGGGTGGCGACCGACTTCGCTGCTGTGCACGCACCTCTAGCGCGGTAGCGTAGAGGTTCACTCAAGGGGAGGAGCGGACATGGACCCCGCCCGCGGAATCGTGCAGATGTTGACCGAACTCGGTGAGACGGCCTTCCAGCAGGGCATTCGCCTTGCTGCCGGCCTTGGCGCCGGCATGGAGGGGCTTGACCCCACGGACCTGCCCACCAGGGTCGCTGGCATGGCAGACGGCGTGGTCGAGCAGGGTCGCGCCAACACCGACCTCATTGTGAGCCTCGTCCGCTCGGAGGTCGACAAGGCCGTGGGGCGTGTGGGCTTTGTGCGCGAGGAGGAGCTCGCGGCACTACGACGCCATGTCGAGCGGCTCGAAGCCGCCCTCATCGCGGCAGGAGTGTCTACCGGGGCAGCTGCCACCCGGGCAGCCGCGAAGCCTGCGGCGACGAAGCCTGCAGCGAAGAAGACTGCGGCGACGAAGCCTGCAGCGAAGAAGACTGCGGCGACGAAGCCTGCAGCGAAGAAGACTGCGGCGACGAAGACTGCCGCCAAGAAGCCTGCGGCGACGAAGACTGCCGCCAAGAAGTCTGCCGCGAAAAAGAACGTCGATGGTGGTGGGGCGTGAGCTGGCAGACCGTCAACGAGTCGGCCTCAGATCAGTCGCCCGCCGACGCCTACCAAGCCGAGGCAACGTCGCTGGAGTCTGATCCCGACGACGTTGGTTACCACGGAGACTCCGACGACTTCAACACCGCAGCCGACGACGCGGTTGACGATCGTGTCGATGTGATCGACGATGACGAGCAGGTGGTGGCAGCCCCCATCCGACCTGACCGACCCGGGGCAACCGGCGACCCTCGCGTCGACGACGCCATCGCGAGGCTCGATGACCTCGACGGATCTCCAACGTCCGAGCATGTTGAAATCGTCGATGACGTGCACCGTCGGCTGCAGTCGGCGCTGAGCGACCTCGACCTCAGCGCGAGCGCCTGACGGCGGTGGCGGGGTCCCTGCGGCGGCTCGACGCCGAGCTGGTGCGCCGCGGGCTTGCCCGATCGCGAGAGCAGGCTCGCGACCTCATCGACGCCGGGTGTGTCAAGGTGTCAGGCACAGTGGCGACGAAACCTGCTACGCAGGTGTCGGAGGCGGCGCCTGTCATCGTGGTCGACACCGCGGGCGGCGACGACTATGTCTCGCGCGGGGCCCACAAGTTGAGTGGCGCACTCGACTTCTTCACTGAGCTTCCTGTGTCCGGCAGGCAGGCACTCGACGCCGGAGCATCCACGGGTGGGTTTACTGACGTGCTACTGCGCAGGGGTGTTGAGTCGGTGATCGCGGTCGACGTGGGGTACGGCCAGTTGGCGTGGAGGCTTCGCGAAGATCAGCGGGTAACCGTGATGGAACGCGTGAACGTGCGCACCCTCAGCCCCGAAGCGCTGCCGTGGCAACCGAGCCTGGTGGTGGCCGATCTGTCGTTCATCTCGCTGGCTACGGTGCTGCCGGCCCTCATGAGCTGCGCCTCCCCGGGGGCCGACCTCGTGCTCATGGTGAAGCCTCAGTTTGAGGTGGGTCGCGACCGTATCGGCGATGGCGTCGTGAGGGACAGTGCGCTGCGGTCAGGGGCCGTCCGTAAGATCGCCTCAGCCGGTCACGAACTCGGGCTTGGCGTGCGCGGGGTGGTGGCCAGTCCACTGCCCGGCCCCCGCGGAAACGTCGAGTTCTTCCTGTGGCTGGCAGCGGGCGCTCCACCTCTCGACGAGGCTGCTCTCGCCCGTGCCATCGAGGAAGGACCCGCATGACCAACGCGCCTCGCGAGGTTCTCCTCGTCACCCACCCCGGGCGCCCCGACGCTCTGGCGCTGGCCGCCGAGGTGATCAATGCGCTGCGTGCCGCCGACATCGGCGTACGCATGCCCGCTGAGGAGGCCTCGGCCGTCGACCATGAGCACGTGGTGGTGGTCGACGACGACGGCTCGATCGATGCTGCGGCAGGATGTGAGCTGGTGGTGGTGCTCGGTGGCGACGGCACCATTCTTCGCGCGGCCGAGTTGGCGCACGGTGCTCAGGTGCCGGTGCTGGGCATCAACCTGGGCCACGTCGGCTTCCTCGCCGAGGCTGAGCGCAACGACCTCGCCACGGTCGTCGACTCCGTGGTGCATCGTCGCTGGCAGGTGGAGGAGCGTCTCACCCTCGACATTCGAGTGATGCGTGCCGGAGAGCAGACCTTCGAGACGTTCGCACTCAACGAGATCAGCATCGAAAAGGTGTCGCGCGAGCGCATGGTCGACCTCATCGTCGAGGTCGATGGCCGCCCTCTGTCGCGTTGGGGCTGCGACGGGGTGGTGTGCGCCACCCCCACTGGGTCCACCGCCTATGCCTTCAGCGCCGGGGGACCGGTGGTGTGGCCCGACGTTGAAGCCCTCTTGCTGGTGCCCATCAGCGCCCACGCACTCTTCAGCCGCCCGCTGGTGGTGGCCCCGAGCGGAGTCCTAGCGGTCGAACTACCGCCTTCGAGCGAGGCCATTCTCTGGGCTGATGGCCGTCGCAGTGCCGAGTTGGCGCCGGGAAGTCGCATCGAGGTCACGCGCAACGAGCGGTCGGTGCGGCTGGCCCGCCTCGACCGGGCTCCGTTCACCGACCGGCTGGTCGCCAAGTTCCGCCTGCCGGTCAACGGTTGGCGCGGCCTCGAGTCAGGTGAGTGAGTCAGGTGATCGAGGAGCTCACCATTCGCGATCTGGGGGTTATTCGCGAGGCACGACTCGAGTTGCGGGCAGGACTCACCGTCATCACGGGCGAAACCGGCGCGGGAAAGACGATGCTGCTCACCGGCCTGGGCCTGATGCTGGGCGGCAAGGCTGATGCTGGCCGGGTAAGGCCCGGAGCCGCACGCTCGGAGGTCGAGGCCGTCGTGGGAGTGCCAACGTCGGCCGAACTCCTCGACCGGCTGGCTGAGCTCGAGGTGCCACTCGACGAGGGCGCGCTCATCGTGTCTCGCACGGTCCCTGTCGAGGGGCGTGGGCGCTCGAGGCTCGGAGGACGGTCGGTGCCGTCGGCGGTGCTCGCTGAGCTCGCCCCGCACCTTGTCTCGGTGCACGGCCAGGGACAGCAGTACCGGTTGGCCCGATCCGACGTGCAGCGAGAGGTTCTCGACCGGGTGGGCGCGAGCTCAATCGGTCCGCTAGGGCTCGAGTATCGGGCCCTTCTCGAACTGCTCCTTGTCGCCGAGCGCGAGCTCGACTCGGTCGTGAACCACGGTGATCAGCGTCGCGCCGAGGCTGAGTCCATCAGTGTGCTGCTGAGTGAGTTCGATGCTCTCTCGCCGGTCGCCGGCGAGGTTGAGACCCTCGCGGCCGAGGCCCAGCGGCTGTCTCACGCCGAGTCGCTGAGGCTGGCCGCTGAGGCGGCCCACGACGCGCTGTCGTCCGAGGCTGGCGACGGCGCAGACGCGCTCACCCTCATTACCGCCGCCAGACGCGCCCTCGAGCAGGAGCGGGTCCACGACCCGGGCCTGGGCGCTATTGCCGACAGGCTGGGGGCGTCGGTTGCCGAACTCGCTGATGTCGCGGCCGAGCTTGCCTCCTACTCGGCGTCGGTCGATACCGACCCAGCCCGCATCGAGCGGGTGCAGCAGCGGCGAGCCGATCTGGCGGCCCTGGCGCGCAGACATGACCGCTCCATCGACGAGCTGGTCGAGCAGGCGCCAGAGCTGCGCTCCCGCCACGCTGAGCTAGCCGATGGCGACGAGCACCGTGCCGCACTCACGGCTGAGGTCGAGCGGCTGAGGGCGGCCATCGCCCCGGTCGCGCTCGCGCTGCACGACGCTCGCGCGGCGACGGCTCACGAGCTCTCGCGGCGAGTGGGTCTTGAGCTCGCGGCCCTCGCAATGCCCCACGCCCGACTTCACTGGCAGGTCGGACTTGCGGCCCCCGAGCAGGGCAGGCCCTCGGTCGAGTTGCCCAGTGGAATGTCGGCGTCGCTCGGCCCGCACGGGGTCGACGACGTGGTTGTCCTTCTCGCTTCCCACCGGGAGGCGCCGCTACAGCCGCTGGCGAAGGCGGCGTCCGGGGGCGAGCTCTCGCGGGTGATGCTGGCGGTCGAGGTCGTGCTGGCGGGTGCCAACCCGGTGCCCACGATGGTGTTCGACGAGATCGATGCCGGAGTCGGCGGACGCGCTGCCGTCGAGATCGGCCGCAGGCTCGCGGCCCTCGCCCGAACCACCCAGGTGCTGGTGGTCACGCACCTGCCGCAGGTCGCCGCCTTCGCCGACCAGCACCTCGTGGTGGTCAAGTCTGATGACCTCGGTGTGACGTCGAGCGACGTGGCCCTGGTCGAGGGCGACCAGCGCGTGCGCGAGCTGGCTCGCATGCTGGCCGGTCTCGAGGAGTCCACCAGTGCAGCAGACCACGCCCGTGAGCTGCTCGACCTGGCCCATTCCGAACGGAGCACCTCGTGACCGGCACCTCTCTCGTCTTCGACCTTGCCGACCGCTACGTCACGGCTGTCGCCGAACTCGATCCCATCGCGGCCACCCATCTCGGAGTTCCCGGTCACGATCACGAGCTGCCCGACTACTCGCCCGTCGGCACTCGCGCGCAGGCTCGCCTGGCCGAGTCGACACTCGCCGAGCTCGCCTCCCTAGTCGAATCGGCGGGTTCGCTCACCGACGACGACCGTGTCGCAGCGCTGAGCATGCGCGAGCGACTCGGCTCGCTCATCGACATGGACAATGCCGGAGACTCCCTACGTCGACTCAGTGTGCTGGGTTGTCCCGCCCAGGAGATCCGGGCCGCCTTCGACCTCATGTCTGTCGACACCCCGGAGCAACGCCACACCAGCGCCGCGCGCATGAGGGCCGTGCCGGGCGCGCTCAATTCGTGGCGTGCGAGCCTCTCGGCTGGCATCGAGGCGGGCGTGGTCGCCTCTCGTCGACAAGCCATTGCCGTTGCGGGTCAGTGCGACGCATTCGCGGGCACCAACGATGAAGGTGGCTGGTTCAGCGCCCGGGTGGCCACCATGGGCGAGGCCGCGGGACTGATCGACGACGAGTGGTCGGCCGCCGCCGCACTCGCGGAGGACGCCTATCGAGACATGGGCGCCTGGCTGCGCGGTGAGTACGCGGCGTCAGCCGACGAGGTCGACGGCGTGGGGCCCGAGCGCTATGGCCGCATGGCGCGAGCCTGGAACGGGGCAAGCCTCGACCTCCTCGACACCTTCAACTGGGGCTGGCGCGAACTCAAGCGCATCACGACGCGCATGGATCTAGTGGCCCAGCGGCTGCTGCCGGGGGCGGGCTCGCTGGCAGAGGTGAAGACCTTTCTCGACGCCTCGCCCGACCACACGGTCACGGGGGTCGACGACCTACTCACGCTTCTCGAGGGGCTCACAGCGCGAGCCACCGAGGCGATGGACGGAACCTACTTCGACATCGACCCCAGGGTTCGCACCTGCGAGGTGCGCATCGCGGCCGAGGGAAGTGCCGCAGCGCCCTACTATGTGCCCCCCAGCGAGGACCTGTCGCGCCCTGGCTCCACCTGGTACCCGACCCTGGGGCGCACGGTCTTCCCCGCGTGGTGGCTGGCGTCCGTCTGGTATCACGAGTCGGTGCCGGGGCATCACCTCCAGTGCTCCACAACCGTGCTTGAGCGCGAACGGCTCTCCCGTTTCCAGCGAACACTGGGCTGGACCTCCGGCTATGGCGAGGGCTGGGCGCTGTACGCCGAGCGGCTCATGGATGAACTGGGGTTCTTCTCTGACCCCGGGCAGGAAATGGGCTTCCTCTCTGCACAGGCGATGCGCGCGGTGCGGGTCGTGGTCGACATCGGGCTCCACCTCGGGTTGTTGGTGCCAGAGGGGCAGGGTGAACTCAGCGGGCGTGCCATCGACCACGACCTCGCGGTTGAGATGCTGACGCAGATCGCGCTGCTCGACCAGAACTTCGCCGAGAGTGAGGTCGACCGGTACCTCGGCATACCGGGTCAGGCGATCTCCTACAAGGTGGGTGAGCGTGTGTGGCTCGAGGCCCGCGACGACGCGCGAGCGGTGGCTGGCGACTCCTTCGACCTGAAGGTGTGGCACGCGCAGGCGCTGCGCCTCGGGCCGCTGGGGCTCGATCCCTTCCGGGAGGAGATGGCCCGACTGGCCCGTCTGGAGTAGTCCCGGGCTGTTCGTGCCGCGCCAAGGTGATTTTCGGCGAGTCACGTGGTGTCGGTGCCCGCGTGATGTTGATAGATTGATCTCCCGTGGACAGGCGGGTACTCCCGCCGCACTCGATCGTTCCCCAGGTTCGGTCACGGGCACGCGCGGGAGATACCGATGGCATCAGCTCAGCCCACGAAGCACCTGTTCGTGACCGGAGGAGTCGCCTCCTCGCTCGGAAAGGGGCTCACCGCCTCCAGCCTGGGCAACCTCCTCAAGGCACGCGGTCTTCGAGTGACGATGCAGAAGCTCGATCCCTATCTCAACGTCGATCCCGGCACCATGAACCCGTTTCAGCATGGCGAGGTGTTCGTCACCGACGATGGCGCCGAGACTGACCTCGACATCGGCCACTACGAGCGATTCCTCGACGTCGAGCTCGCGGGCAACGCCAATGTGACCACCGGTCAGGTGTACTCCCAGGTGATCGCCAAGGAGCGCCGGGGCGAGTACCTCGGCGACACGGTGCAGGTGATCCCGCACATCACCAACGAAATCAAGGCGCGCATCCGCTCCATGGGCGGGCCCGACGTCGACGTCGTCATCACCGAGATCGGCGGAACGGTGGGCGACATCGAGTCGCTTCCGTTCCTTGAGGCGGCGCGGCAGGTACGCCACGACCTCGGTCGCGACAACGTGTTTTTCCTCCACGTCTCACTGCTGCCGTACATCGGCCCCAGCGGTGAGCTGAAGACCAAGCCCACGCAGCACTCGGTGGCGGCGCTGCGCAGCATCGGCGTGCAGCCCGACGCCATCGTGCTGAGGTCTGACCGCCCAGTTCCGATCGGCATCAAGCGCAAGATCTCGCTGATGTGCGATGTCGACGACGAGGCCGTCGTTGCCGCGGTTGACGCCCCTAGCATCTACGACATTCCCAAGGTGCTGCATTCCGAGGGCCTCGACGCCTACGTGGTGCGCAGGCTCGACCTGCCCTTCCGCGACGTCGACTGGACCGCCTGGGATGAGTTGCTCCGACGCGTGCACCGTCCCCAGCATGAAATTACGGTCGCCCTCGTGGGCAAGTACGTCGACCTGCCCGACGCCTACCTTTCGGTCACCGAGGCGCTGCGTGCTGGCGGCTTCGCCAACGATGCGAGGGTGAGCCTCCGCTGGGTTGCCTCCGACGAGTGCGCCACCGCCGATGGTGCCGCGCGACACCTAGGTGACGTCGACGCCATCTGCGTTCCGGGCGGGTTCGGGGTGCGGGGTATCGACGGCAAGGTGGGCGCCCTGCGATTCGCGCGCGAGCGCGGCATTCCAACCTTGGGACTGTGCCTGGGCCTCCAGTGCATGGTCATTGAGTACGCGCGCACTGTGCTCGGCCTCGAGGGCGCGAACTCGGCCGAGTTCGACGAGTCGTCGCCGCATCCCGTAATCGCCACTATGGCCGACCAGCGCGACGTTGTCTCCGGCGACCGCGATATGGGTGGCACGATGCGACTGGGCCTGTACCCCGCCAAGCTCGCCGACGGATCGCTGGTGCAGGAACTGTACGGCGCCCCCTATGCCGAGGAGCGGCACCGCCACCGCTACGAGGTCAACAACTCGTATCGCGGCCAGCTCGAGGAGCGAGGGATGTGGTTCTCGGGCACCTCACCTGATGGGCGCCTCGTCGAGTTCGTAGAGCTGCCTCGCGATGTGCATCCCTACTACGTGGCCACCCAGGCGCACCCTGAGTTCCGCTCGCGCCCCACGCGGGCGCACCCGCTGTTTTCCGGGCTCGTGGCCGCAGCACTGGCAGTGCGGGAGGCAGCCAGCGGCTCTGACCGCGCTGGCGCCCCGGTGTGACTCACTGACCCTCTCAACCGACCTTGTGTCAGAACAAGACAGTGAACGTCTGATCTGACACACGTTGGAGAGCGTACAAGACGAGGAACTGGGTCCGCCCTGCCCGTTCACATTGGCGTCACGAGCACTGAGACTTGCTCGAGGACACACGGTCATTCTGCGTCGATGGCAGGTTGAGTGAGGTGCCCTGGTAGGGCGTTCCGTAATAGCGCCAAACGCCTGCTGCCGTGTTGTAGTTGACGTTGTTGTACAGAGTGCGGAGTACGACGCATCCGGCTCCATTGTCGTGGGTGTGACAGTTTCTCGAGCCTGCCCGCTCGCGCATCAGCTGTCGGGGTGGGGCACGACCGCGACAGGTTCTTGCCGGGGACATACTCGATGAGTGACCGAACTGAACGACGAGCTGCTGTGGGATGCAGCGCGCGCGGGTGACGTCGAGGCGTTTGGGATTGTGTTCGATCGACATCACAAGCGTGTCTACAACCACTGCTTCCGTCTCGCGGCTTCGTGGAGTAACGCCGAAGACTTGACCTCGGAGGTCTTCCTCACGGCTTGGCGTCGCCGCTTCGAGTTGGCCCCTCGCGGAGAATCAGCGCTGCCGTTGCTGCTCGGTATTGCGAATCGTGTAGCGATGAACTCGTCCCGATCAGACCGCAGGCGACTTCGATCGATGGTGAGTCTTCGCGCGGAGGAGTACATGGAGGATGTGGCGGAGGAAATCGCAAACCGAATCGCCGACGAGCAAACGATGCGTGCGCTTCTGCGGGCTCTGTCCCGCTTGCGTCCCGTGGAGCAGCAGGTCGTGCATCTGTGCCTCTGGACCGGGTTGTCCTACCAGGAGGCGGCCGAGTCTCTCGGCAAGCCGATAGGAACAATTCGATCAACGCTCAGCAGGTCGAAGGAGAAACTTCGTCGAGATCCGGAACTTCTTGCCAGCATCGGACATGACATGAGTGACGGCACATTCATGTGGCCGAGGAACGGAGAGGGGTTGTGAGCAGACTCCCGCGTGACCGCGACGTGTCAGACCAGCGACTCCGCTTCCTCAGGGAGTCTCTTATGTCTCAGATCACGACCGAAGCGGCGGCGGGCCACACCGTGGCCCCGCATCGTCGGCGCAACACTCTGATCGTCGGCGTAGCCGCAGTTGTTGGCGTCGCTGCGTTCGGCGGAGGCGCACTCGCTGTCGCCGATGGCTTGGGCATCTGGCGCAGCGATGGAATGGTGCACATCGAGACGCAGAACCTTGATGTCATTTATCACGGCCAGCGGATTGGCCAGGAGGCGCTCCAGTCCCTGAACGATCAGGGCAAGGGCCTGTTCACTGCCACTGACGTCGACACCGCATCCGACTTGAACGCTACGCGAGCCTTTGACACGCAGGGGGAACTGGACGCGTACAGCGCCGCATATGAGACATGGCAGAAGGACAAGCGTGAGCAGGGGTCCGCGCCCCCCTGGGGCATCGCTGCTCCACCAGACTGGTCGCCTGGCAAGCCATAGGCGCACCCCCGGCCACGTGTCGCAGGGGCAACAGCGGTCACCTTCCAACTACGGAGGTGCCGTGGCCACCCGATGGCCATAGGCCCTTCCAGTCCCCGGTGCGGCACGATCTAGCCAGCTCCATCCGGCGGCCGCGCATGCGAGTGTCCCTCGCAGCGTGGTGAGCGAGTCGATGCGATCGACCTAAACCCGCCCCTCCAACGCGAACTTGTGTCAGAAAGAGACACGAGGGGTCTGAATGTGACACAAGTTCGGGAGTGGGACGGCGTGGGGCCACCCGCTCGACCTCGCGACCTCGCGACCCATGGCCGCGTGCCGGCGTTGATACCGTCGGACCCATGTCACCTCCACAGTCCCTTGGTCATTCGGCCGGCGAGGCAGGCGAGTCAGGCGAGGTAGGCGAGGTCTGGCTCGGGCCGGTGTCCGACTCTGACACCGACCACCCGCTGGTGTCGCGCACCGAGACATTCCGGGGCCGCAAGTGGAGCGTGCGCACTGATCGCGTGACTATCGGGGGTACTGACGTTGACCGCGACTACGTGGTGCACACCGGGGCGGTCGGTGTCATCGCGCTCGACGATGCCGACCGGGTGCTGCTCATCCGTCAGTACCGTCACCCGGTGGGCAGGTCGCTCTTCGAGCCACCCGCCGGATTGCTCGACGTCGAGGGTGAGGATCCCCTCGTCACCGCCCAACGCGAGTTGGTTGAGGAGGCCGGATACCGGGCTGCATCCTGGAACGTG
>WLOZ01000001.1 GCA_009699025.1 Actinomycetota bacterium | reverse complement strand
TCGACATCATTGAGCGCGAGGGACTCGTCGAGCGGGTGCGCGTGCTGCAGACTCCACTCGCCGAGGCGCTGGCCCCGCTGGCCGACCATGACCTCGTGAGCGAGGTGCGCGCAGGAGTGGGACTCCTCGGCGCCGTGCAGATCGACCCGTCCGTGTTGGCCGTCGACTCGGGAGTCAGCGCGCGGGTGATCGGCGCGATGCGCCGCAACGGCGTGCTCAGCCGAGCGCTGATTGACGGCTCGGTGCAGGTGTCGCCGCCCTTCGTGGTGTCTGAAGCCGAAATCTCGCACGCGGTCGACGTCATTTCGATCAGCCTCAATGAGGTCGAGGCGAACATGGCTTCTACACTCGCGTCATGACGACATTTGCTTCTCCCCGCATCCTCGTTGCGGTGGCCCTAGTCGGAACGTTCGCTCTGGCCGGGTGCGGCGCAGCCTCGTCATCGACGTCATCGACGTCCTCGCCGACTGTGCCCACGGTCAGCGTTCCGTCGGTGTCGCTGGCCCCCACTGGCTCGGCTCGAGAGGTCACGTTCACCACGGTGTTCGCGTCGAAAAACAGGCGAGTGGCCGAGGTTGGTCCCGACAACCAGATCGCTTATGGGTGGAACGACCTCGACGGCCCGACCACCTTTGAGGGACAACCGGCGACGGTGGAGTTCCAGGGCAGCATCTGGTTTGTGAACGGCTCCGGGCCCTTCAGTGGGTTCGTGACCGTCACCCTCGAAGATGGCTCCTCCCTGGGCACGAACGTGGCAGGCGAGGCCTCGCTCGACCCCACGACGAAGGCCACCTCCTTCTCGGGCAGAATCACGGTCATCGGTGGCACCGGCGCTTACGTCAACTCGAGCGGCGCCGGCTCGTGGACTGGGTTGCGCGAGGGTGCCGTCGGCGATGCGGTGACGTTCGTCGGATCCATCTCGCTGACCTCGTAGGGCGTAGGTGGTCGATCGCGATCACTGACCTCGGGATCAGCTCCGTTCACCTCGACCCGGTTAGGGTGACCACGTGAGAGAGCGTGCTGGTCGCATGATTGAGGTGCTGTGCGTCGTGGGGGCGGCTCTGCTGGTGCTCGCTGCCGTGAATCCGGCCACGCTCTTCGTCAACGCGCTCCCGGTGGGCACCGACCTCACCGGGCATGTGGTGGGGATGTGGCTGATCCGTGAAAATCCAGGCGTGATGCTTCCGGGTGGCTGGACCGACACAGCGTTCATGGGCTTCCCGATCTTCACGTTCTACCCGTGGCTGCCCTCCCTGTTGGGCGTGCTGATCTCGGCCGTCACGACCCTTCCGGTCGCCGCCAAGTTGGTGACCGTGCTACCACTCGTGCTGCTGCCCGCGGCCGCGTGGGCCGGAGCGCGGCTGGCATCTCTGCCGCGCGGTGTGGCCGCTCTGATGGCGGTAGCCACCGTGCCGTTCATGTTCGACGTCACGTGTAGCCGGTGTGGCGGGTCGGTCGTCTCAACCCTCAACGGCGAGTACTCCTATGCGTGGGGCCTAGCGTTCGGGCTGGTCGCTCTTGGGCTTACCACTCGATTGCTCGCCACGGGCGCGGGCGCAGTGGCAACGGCTCTGGTGGTGTCGGCGGCGGGGCTGAGCCATCCGATCCCGGGTCTGTGGACCGCGGGAGGCGTGATTGTCCTCCTCGGATTGATGCGTCACCTCTGGCTCCCGCGCTGGCGACGCGTAGCGGTCACGGGCGCGTCGGCGTTGCTGCTCTGCCTTGTCTGGTGGCTGCCCTTCCTGGCCTACCGAGACTGGATGCCAAACCTCAACTGGGCCAAGCAGACCGATTACGTCTCCTGGCTACTGCCACTCGGCATCATCGGATCGGCGCTCGTTCTTGCCCTCGCTGTGGCCGCCGCCGTTGATGCCCGAACGCGTTCGTGGTGGGCGCCGCAGGGACTGGCCATCGTGACAGTGTCGTCGGGCGTGCTCTTCGTGGTGCTCGGCGGCGGGTTGGGCCAGTACAACGATCGCCTCTATCCACTATGGGCGCTGGGGCTCTGGCTCATGGCGGGCGCGGGTGTGTGGTCCCTGGCTCGCCGGTTGGTAGCTGCGCCGCGGCCGGGCCGCGCCACGATTGCGCGCGGGCTCATCCCGCTCGCGCTCCTCCTGGTAGTGGCCCTCTCCGTCGGCACGCGGTGGGGCTGGTGGGGCGTCAGTTCGCCCCCACAGGGTGTCGCTGATGGGGTGGGTCTGGGTGGCGTGAGCGTCACAGGGTTCGGCGCTGCTACGCGTGACTGGGGTCGCGGCGCCCTAGTGCGCGACGACGCTGCCGAACTGTCCGACGTGGCCGACGTGCTGATCAACACGGCATCGACATCAGGCTGCGGTCGCGTGGTGATGAACAGGGGCGATGGCCAGTCGCCCGTCCTTGGCGAGCCGAATCTCCACTGGCTGGCGCCCGTGCTCACCAACGGATGTCTCACGTCGACGATGACGGCGCAGATCCACGCCAGCGATTCGGTGGCGGCGATGGTGGGTCTGGAGTCGCTGGTGTCGGACGGAGCGGTGCGCGGGGTACCCCCCGAAGCTGACTTCGGCCCGAATCTCGCCGTAGGCGTTCAGTGGATGCGACAGCTCGGGGTGCGCTATCTGCTGCTGCACGGCCGCGACCAGGTAGACGCGGCCGCTTCGGTGCCGGGCCTCAAGCCCGGCGCTGTAGCGGGCTCCTGGGTGATGGCCGAGCTTGAGGGGGTCTCGCTCGTGACCGCCCCGGCGAACCTCCCGCTGGTGGTCGATCCGCCCGTTCCGAACTCGCGGTGGGAGGAGCTCACCCGCACCTTCGCGCAGACCGACGACAACGAGAAGGTGACCCTCGTGCAGGACGGTGCCACCACCTGGCCTAGGACGAGCCCTCCGGCAGTGCCTCAGGAAGTTCCCGCGAAAGCAGTTGCGGTGTCGCAGGTGCGCGCCACCGGCGATTCGGTGAGCTTCCGGGTGGACACGGTGGATCTGCCGGTGGTCGTGGCCGTGTCGGACTTCCCGGGATGGACAGTCGCGAGCGGAGCGGCTGACCTCTACCGGGGTAGCCCCAATGTGCTCGTGGTGGTGCCGCATACGAATGAGGTGACCATCAGCAGATCACGCACCGTGGTTGACTGGTTGGCCATCGTGCTCGGCGCCCTGGGCCTCGTTCTGCTGGTGGTGCTCGGGGTGAAGGGTCGAGGGCGTCGCTGACGCCTTTCGGCCGCGTCCGGCACCGATCCTCGAGGGGCGGGGAATCACGGTAACCGCGCAACCACCTGTTCACTAACCTCACATTCTGC
This sequence comes from Actinomycetota bacterium, assembly GCA_009699025.1. The sequence continues at coordinate 26,997 of WLOZ01000001.1, read as the reverse complement.
GTTCATCTAAGGCCAACTTCGGGTCCTACTTGTCACGCTGAAGTGGGGAGATGACTTCGGCGGGCGCGCGCGTGCACTGGGTGGCCCTTCTGGGAGGGCACGCTGGGGCTTACGCCTACTCGTGGCGGCTCCTCGGTCCCAACAATCGTGAGCTGGGCCGGTCGACCTACGCGAGCCCGACGGTTGACGAGGCATACACGCATGTCGTGTCGGTCAAGTCGGTGGTCCGAACCGATTGCTTCCGGTACTCGCGCAATTCCCGCGGCGACTGGGCATGGGCGGCCGTGATCGATGATGACCGTCAATTGCGCAGCTGCCGGGAATTCCGTCGTGAGCGAGAGTGCGTCTACAACGCCGGCGTGTTCTTAGAGCGTTTGCTCGCCACCGACATCCAGCCCCCCCAGCCGGATGCGCGGCTGGTGGCGGTGCGTGCCTCGGTGTTCCTCGGCGAAGAGCCGGCAGTGTCCCTGTGACCGTCATCGATTCCCGTCCGCCAGAGATGTCGGCTCCCGACCCCCGCGAGCTGGACACCAGCCACGATCGGGCCGACACGGTCTTCCGTGGCATCATCCGGGCCAGCGGTCTTGTGGTCTTGCTGATCATGGGCCTGGTGGGACTCTTCCTCACCTTCCGCGCGCTGCAGGCCATCTCGTCCGCGGGTTTCTCCTTCCTCACCACCCAGTCGTGGGAGCCCGATGCTGGCCGGTTCGGCATCGCGGCCGTCCTCGTTGGAACGATCCTCATCGCACTGGTCGCGGTCGCGATCGCATTACCTCTGGCCGTCGGCTCCGCGCTCTACATCAGCGAGTACGCCCCCGCCCGGCTCACGCGGACCCTCATCAGCGCCGTTGACCTGATGGCCGCCGTGCCGAGTGTGGTGTACGGCCTCTGGGGCTTCTTCCTGTTGCAGAACCAAGTGGTCCCGATCTCGCGCTGGATCTCCACCTGGTTCGTCTGGATCCCCTTCTTCGGTGTCGATGGGGTCGATCCCGAAGATCCGCTGTCGCCTAACACGGTGTACACCTCATCAACATTCATCGCGGGGATCGTGGTCGCCTTCATGATCGCGCCGAGCATCTGCTCGGTGACCCGCGAGGTGTTCTCGCAAGCGCCCATCGGTGAGCGCGAGGGTGCCTACGCCCTCGGGGGCACCAAGTGGGGCATGATCCGCAGTGTCGTCCTGCCCTACGGCAAGGGTGGAATGATCGGCGGCACCATGCTGGGGCTCGGCCGGGCGCTTGGCGAGACCATCGCGGTCTTCTTGATCATCTCGCCGATCTTCGTTATTCAGCCGAACATCCTCCAGAACGGCGGCAGCTCGGTGAGCTCGCTGATTGCCCTGCGGTACGGAGAGGCCACCCAGTTTGGGACCTCGGCCCTCATGGCTGCCGGACTCGCCCTATTCATCATGACGCTCATCATCAACTTTGCCGCATCGTCGATTGTGGCCCGGAGTAGATCAGGTGCAGCGAGTGACGCCTGACGTGACTGATTGGACAACCATGCTGGATACAACTCAGGCCTCAATCTTGCTCGAGCCAGCCTTGCCTCGAGTAGCACGCACCTCGGTCGATGCCGATGCAGCGGTGCATTTGCCACCTGCTTCGCGGCGGTCCATCAGGGGCATCCCGCCTACCGACGTGCTCTCGGTGGTGGGTTCGGCATCGGCAGGATTTGCCCTCACGTGGCTAGCTTTCGCGTGGGTGCTTCCCTGGACGATGGGAGTCGGCTTCCTCGTGGTGTGGTACGCCCTCTTTGTCGTTGTCTATGCGGTCAGCGTGCGGCTCGCCTACGACGGTCCGATGGTGCGCGACAAGGTGGCGGCCGTTGCCATGCACACCTTCGCCTTCCTCATGCTGGCCGCTCTCGTGGTCGTGATCGTGTACACGCTGTTCCGAGGATGGCGAGCGCTGCCCAATGTTGGGTTCTTCACCAATGACATGGCCAATGCGGGTCCGCTCGACCCCCTCGAAGCGGGCGGAATCATTCACGGCATCGTCGGCACCCTCATCATGATCTTTATCGCGCTGGCGGTGACGATTCCTCTGGGTATCACGTGCGCGGTCTTCCTCAGCGAGATGCCCGGTCGATTTAGCCTATTTGTGCGGACGATCACGGAAGCCATGACAGCACTCCCTTCGATTGTTGCCGGGCTGTTCATCTATGCGACGCTCATTCTCACTCTGGGCTTGGGCAAGTCAGGGTTTGCTGCTGCCATGGCCATTAGCGTGATGATGCTCCCCATCATCATCCGAGCATCTGACGTCGTGCTGCGTCTGGTGCCCGGCACGCTCAAAGAGGCTTCGTATGCGCTTGGCTCCGGCCAGTGGCGCACCGTGTGGAATGTGGTGCTGCCCACGGCTAAGTCCGGTCTCACCACCGCAGTGATTCTCGGCACCGCCCGCGGCATCGGGGAGACGTCACCGGTGCTGCTCACCGCCGGATTCACGGCAGCCCTCAACACCAATCCGTTCAGCGGACCGATGATCAGCCTGCCGCTGGCCACCTTCGAGTTTGTGAAGTCGCCGCAGGAGAACTTCATCATCCGCGGCTTCGGTACTGCTGCTGTGCTCCTCGTGCTCGTCCTTCTCCTCTTCATCGTCGCGCGGACTATCGGAGGTCGCGGCCCGGGCAATCTGTCGCGACGCCAATTGCGTAAGCGGGCCAAGAACTCGATGAATGACATTCAGCGGTTTGAGGCCCGGGTTGCGCTAGCGGCTGCGCCGCGCATTCAGGGGGCGGTGCTCCCGCAAAGCCTGATTGATGCCTCGGAGCCTGTACACCGCGAGCGCGGGGAGGCCAGCTCATGAGGACGCTGCGTATGCTTGCCGCTGGCCTGGTGTCGCTCGGCGTCGTCGCGTTCGTTCCGACGGCTTCCCACGCTGCCACCTACTTCCCTGTGTCGGGGGCCGGCTCGACCTGGAGCCAGAACGCGATCGACCAGTGGCGCCGCGACGTTAACGCCAACGGCATCCAGGTGAACTACGCGGGCACCGGCTCTTCGGATGGACGAAACCAGTTCCGTAACGGCACTGTCGACTTCGCCATCAGCGAGATTCCCTACGGAATCAGCCAGGGCGGCAACCCCGACCCGCTGCCCTCGCGCGGCTTCGCCTATATGCCGATCGTGGCCGGTGGCACGTCCTTCATGTACAACCTGACGATCGGGGCCAACAGGGTCACGAATCTGCGCCTGTCGGGCCCGACCCTCGCCAAGATGTTCACCGGGAATATCACCTACTGGGACGACCCCGCAATCAAGGCCGACAACCCCGGCCTCACCATGCCGCACCGCAAGGTCGTGCCCGTGGTTCGTTCGGACGGCTCTGGCACCACGGCGCAGTTCACTACCTGGATGGCCAGCCAAAACCGGTCGCTGTGGGACGCCTACTGCACCAAGGCGGGCATCCCGTCGTCCGCAGGGTGCGGCACACTCTCGCAGTACCCGGTGGTAGCAGGGAGCGGCTTCACAGCCCAGTCGGGCTCGCTCGGAGTGTCGGGCTACGTCAGCCAGGTCTCCAACATTGGCACCATCAACTACGTCGAGTACTCGTATGCACTTAATTCCGGCTTCCCGGTGATCAAGGTGCTCAACAAGGCGGGTTACTACGTTGAGCCCACGGCTCCCTCGGTGGCCGTGGCTCTGCAGAAGGCGTCGGTGCGGACCAACGTGCCTGCAACTGACCCGAACTACCTCACCAGTGACTTGTCGGGCGTGTATGTGAACTCGGACCCGCGGTCGTACCCGCTCTCGAGTTACTCGTACGGCATCGTTCCTACTGACACGTCCAGCAACTTCTCAACTGACAAGGGGCGCAGCCTCAGCGCCTTTGCCAACTACTTCCTCTGCGAGGGACAGCGCAAGGCGCCGCTCCTCGGATACTCTCCGCTACCGCTGAACCTTGTGGTGGCTGGCCTCAATCAGGTCCGGCGCATCCCAGGAGCCGAGACCGCCAACACTGATGTGAAGGCCGTTCTCTCCAAGTGCAACAACCCGACCTTCAGCTCCACCGGCGAAAACCTCTTGGCCAAAACCGCACCGCAGCCCCAGGCGTGTGACAAGTCGGGAGGCATCACGCAGTGCCCGAACGGCACCGGTGGTGCGTCGCAGACGCCCACGCGGGTGAAGGACAGCGGCACGACTGGTGGTGACACGACTGGTGGCGGCAACACGGGCGGTGGCAACACGGGTGGCGGCAACACGGGCGGTGGCAACACCGGCGGCGGCAACACCGGTGGCGGCAACACGGGTGGCGGCAACACGGGTGGCGGCAACACGGGTGGCGGCAACACGGGTGGCGGCAACACGGGTGGCGGCAACACGGGTGGCGGCAACACGGGCGGTGGCAACACGGGCGGTGGCAACACGGGCGGTGGCAACACGGGCGGTGGCACGGTGGTTGACCCGGCCACAGGCACGGTCGTTGACCCGGCCACAGGCACGGTCGTTGATCCCGGGGCCGGGACTGACGGCAGCCAGGGTGGGGCGGTTGTGATGGCTGGGCAGGCGTTCGCCAACCCGGCGATCATCCCGAGCGACCGCGCTTCAAACACCGGAATTGCGCTGCTCGCGGTCGCTGTCTTGATCGCCATCGCCATCGCTCCGCCGATCATCTTCGGCATCATGAAGCGGCGGACGTCATGAGAGGACCGTGGCTCACGCGGGTGCTCCGCGGCACCGTGGCGGCGGGCATCACCACCTCCGTTATCTCCGGGGTGCTCCTCTCCCTGCCTGAGCCCGCGCGGGCCGACTCCAGCGCCGTCACGGTCAATGGCTCAGATCCCTTCTCCGATCTGACTGTCACGGTGGAGAAGACCACCGACCTGCTCAACGAGGTCGTGCACATCACGTGGCGCGGGGGCCAGCAGACCCAGGGTCAGGGCAACTTCCTGCAGATCATGCAGTGCTGGGGGTCGCTGGACTCTGACGGCGAACCGCTGCCTCCGACACGCGAGCAGTGCCAGTTCGGCGGCCTCTACAACCAGCTCGGCGGCTGGGCCTCCACTCGGCAGGCCTTCTACGGCCCGGGTCTGGTCGACACGGCCGAGACAATCGTCGACGACGGCAGCGGGCTGCCGCAGTACGTGCCGTTCAAGCCCGTCAACGGAGATTCCCCCGCCACTGGTAACACCAACCAGTTCTTCGACCAAAGCACCACGAACGAGGTCGCCCGGGGGCTCACCTTTGCCGACGGCTCGGGCGAGGCCTACTTCCAGATGCAGACCGCGCGCGAGGCCCCAGGTCTCGGCTGCGGCACCGAAATCGACGACGTCACCACCCCGGCCTTGGAGACCGTGCGCTTTCCCTGCTACCTCGTCATCGTTCCCCGGGACGATCGCGAGCTGCCGGGAATCGACTCCTCCTCATCGTCGGGCGTGTCGACATCGCCGCTCACCGCCACTAACTGGGCCAGCCGCATGGTGGTGCCGATCGCGTTCCAAAACCTCAGCAGCACGTGCGACATTGCTATCGCCCAGACCCCCACCTTCGGCAGCGAACTGATGACCGACGCTATGCGCAGTTGGGTGTCCGGCCTGTGCCGCGACACCCCTCAGGTGTTCGGTTTCTCGCAGGTGCCCGATGACCTCGCCCGAACGACCCTGATGACCGCCCCCGCGGGCGAAGGCGCCATGGCCCTCATCGGCTCCGCTATTCCGGCGGCCCAGGCGGGCAGCACCCCTCTGATGTACGCCCCGGTGGCGATCTCGTCGGTCGGCGTGGGCTTCGTCATCGAGCAGCAGAGTCTCTACCGCGCGCCGCAGGAGGTGCGGGACCTCGATGGCAAGCGACTCACCGACATCAAGCTCAATCAGGTGCTCGTCGCCAAGTTGTTGACGCAGTCCTACGGCGCAGGAACGATCAATGACGACCCGGGCAATCGTCAGACTGTGACGACGTCAGACGGGCAGGTTGGTGGCGCGGTGATCGCCGACACCCTGTTCACTGACCCAGAGTTCCTCCGGCTCAACCCTGACCTCGTTCCTCTCGCGGCCAGTGCTTCGAGTGCTATCACCCCGTACATTCCTGCTGACTCGACGAGGACGCTATGGCAGTGGGTGCTGGCCGACAAGGACGCCCGCGACTTTCTGGCCGGCAAGCCTAACTACAACTCGCCCTGGTTCAACGACTGCGGCCGATCTGCGGCGCCCCAGCGGTGCATCGAGCCAGCCACCATCGACTGCACCAAGTACCTCAAGGACTCGCGCGGCAATGCCGGTTGTCCGACGTACGTCAACCCGTCCTACGTCGGCCTTGCCGACGGCGGTGCTCCGAACTCGTTTCCGAAACTGGTGACTGCCTGTTACGAATTCGAAGCGCAACTCCCTCTCTGCAACTTTGACGCTTTCCCGTATGCCGGAGGGCTCGCAGAAGCCGCACTGGGCGCATCGCGAGGTGACACCCTTGCCCGTACCGCCTTCAATGGGAGTGGGTACTCCAAGTCTCAACTCCAGTCGCCCGGAACAGTGAACGTGATCGCGATCACTGACGTTCCCAGTGCGGACCGGTACGGGCTGACGATGGCGAAGTTGCGCAATGGTGCCGGAGAGTTCGTCGCCCCCACGTCGGATTCGATGGCTGCCGCTGTTGCATCGATGAAGGCCAATTCGGCCGGCCTCCTGCAGCCGAACCCCACGACGAAGGCTAGTGGCGCGTACCCGCTCACCACCGTGCTCTACGCGGCGGTCAATCGGGCCACGCTCAGTGCGGGGGCCCGTCGGGCGTATTCAGACCTGCTCACCTACGCGGGCACGCTGGGGCAGCAGCAGGGCACTAGGCCGGGGCAGTTGCCCGAGGGGTACCTGCCGCTGACGCTCGAACTGCGTCGGCAGGTGACGGCGGCGGCGGCCCTCGTTGCTGTAGCGCTGCCCTCAACCACTCCCACTCCCACTCCCACTCCTACCCCTACCCCTACCCCTACCCCCACTCCCAGCCAGACGCCCACGCCAAGCCAGCAGCCCACGTCCGATCCGGGCCCCAGCTATGGCACTGACACCGGTACCGACACCAGCACTGGTGGGTCCGGATCGGACTCCTCCCCCGACGCCTCGAGTGGGCCCTCGACCCCCGTGACCTCCGCTCCGGCGCCGACAGTGTTGCCCTCTCCCTCCGCGTCGCCTACCACGACGCCCGTCTCCACTGGGCCTGTGACCCCCCTGCTCACCGCGGGGCTCTCCGGTCACGGTCCCTTGGTGACCCTCATTCTCGGCATGGCGACGGCATTGAGTGCCGCTGCTCTGCTGGGGCTCTCCAGACGGGGTGCATGATGTCCCGCCCGGAAGCCAACGTTGCAGGCAGAGTGCCCGCAGCGTGACCACGCGAAAGGATTCTCTCAGGTGAAGATCACACGTAAGGTGGTCGTCGGGGTTGCATGTATGGGTGCGATCGCTGGCTTTTCTATCGTCGGAGGGACGGCGAGCGCCGACCCCTCGGGCGCTCCGACTTACCGCGTCATGTCTGTCATGGGTTCCGACACCACGCAGGACGTGATGAACGGCTTCGCCGGCGACGTCACGGCCAGCGGGAGCAACTACAAGTACACCGGCCTGCTCTGGGAGGCCATCACGATCAGTGACACCACCATCAAGACCTCCCTCGGTGGCCTCGTGGCCAATGACGTCATCACCATCCAGGACGGTGCCTCGGGTGGGGCAAACTCCGAGCAGGTCACCATCGTCTCGCTTGATAGCAGTCCTACGGCCAACACGCTGAGCACCAACACCGGCACGGGCAACGCCGTGCCCTACTACACCTACACCGTGACCCGCGCCTCCAACAGCACCACCGCGGTGGCGCACGCTGCTAACTCCGTGGTGATCGGCGGCTTCGTTGCCAACGGCACCAAGGTATTGGCCTCGTACAACTCCCAGGGCGGGGCAGTGCAGGTCAAGGCGCAGGCAAACTGTGCCTACATCGCCAACAACTCAGGATCTGGCGACAAGTATGTGGGGACGACGCAGAACAACAGCGTGCAGGCCTCCGCCACCGCGAACTCCACCTACCTCAGCGGTGGCCGAGCCAACGGATCGGGCAATGGTGCCCGCTCGATGGCTGACGCCTTCACCAAGACCAATGGCATGTGGGGCTGCATCGACGCGGGTCGGGCCTCCAGCAAGCGCAGCAGTGTGTCCGGCCTGGGCGCCGGTAACACCGTCAACATCCCGTTCGCGCTCGACGCGGTGGCATTCGCGGTGACCACCACCAGCAACTTCACCCGCACGCTGAGCCCGACTGACATCCGGGCGATCTACCGGTGCACCTACTCGGGCATGATCCCGGCCAGCGGTGGTAGCGCCACCTACTCGGTCGCGAACAGGACGCTCAACGGTTCGTCCATTCAGAACTACGCTGCGGCCAACAGCCTGCTCTACGCGACGCTTCCGCAGGCTGGCTCGGGAACCCGTGACTTCGTGGTGACTGCACTCGGACTCTCGACCAACCTCTCCGCGACCAGTGGAGACACCGGTGCGGCGTGCATCACGGACAAGACGCCGACGGGCGGCGTTCTCGAGGAGCACAACCTGGTGACGCTCGACGACAACGGCATCGGGGTCACCTCGATCGCTCAGTCGATCACTCAGCGCGAGCAGTCGCCCACCACTGGCGTCACCGACCGCCAGGGCCGCACCGTGCTGGTCGCCCTCGACAACCGGGCAGCCTCGAACAACAGCACCACCTACGGCAACGGGCAGGTGAACTACCCGACCACGATGACGGTGCAGTTCGGCGGCGGCTCGGGCACCACGTCCGGGGCCATGGTGATGTGGCGCGAGGTGTTCAACGCCGTGCCTCTCGCCAGGCTCAGTGACCCCAACATCCAGGCGATGTTCGTGGGCACCGGGTCAAGCATCTGCACCGACGCGAACGGCGTCAAGCAGCAGTACGGCTTCGCCGCCATGCCATCCGGCTGTGGCGCTACCACCAACCTCGGTTAGTCCGAAATTCTCCCAGGGAAAGAGAGACAACACATGATCAGCACGACATTCCGACGCTCTGCGTCCGGAGCTGCCGTGGCTGCCCTCGTGGTCGCCGGGGTGGGCCTTGTGTCCACCCCGGCGCGTGCGGCCACCCTCGGCACCCTCACGGTGTCGCCGGCGACCGGTACGGGCCAGTCAGTCAGTACTTTCACCTCCACGGGGCAGTGCGTGAGCGGCAATGCCACCTTGCGCGTCAGTGGTGGAACCGGCAACGGAGCCATCACCGGCTACAAGAACTTGAACGGCGCCACGCCGATCGGGTCGTGGAATAGCGGCTCGGTGATGGTCATTACCGCCAGCCAGTCATGGGGCGACTTCGCTCGTGCGAACTCGCTCACCGCGCTGCTCGGCACGTACACCGTTCAGGTGCTGTGCCAGACGGCCGGTGACACGTTCGACGGACAGGTCCGCTTCACGGCGCCCGTCTCGGGCAGCGCCATCAACGATGCCACGTACGTCGGCATCATCCCCACCACCACGGCGGTCACCGCGATCACCGACAGTGGGTACGGCACCAGCAAGACCTTCACCGCCACCGTCACCTCGTCGGTCACCAGCCAGAACCCCACGGGCTCGGTGCAGTTCAAGGACGGCGGTACCGACATCGGCTCCGCCCAGACCGTGGGCAGCTTCTCCAGCGGAGTCGGCACCGCGACCCTGGCCAGCCAGAACCTGGCCACCGGATCGCACTCCATCACCGCCGTGTTCACGCCCGACACCGCCGGTGACACTGCCGGTGTTGCTACCTCGACCTCGAGCGCCCAGACCTACACGGTGAGCCAAAACACGCCCACCGTTGCGGTCAGCGACGACAAGTCCGGTACGGCGCAGCAGGGATCGACGGTGGTGCTCACCGCCAACGTCGGCACCGGCATCGCCGGCACGGTTGACTTCGCCTACAAGATCGGCAGCGGCTCCTACGTGTCGCTGGCGACCGGGCGCACGGTCACCACGGGCACGGGCCTCGCGACGTACTCGTGGAGCCTTCCCTACACCCAGACGGTGGCCAGCGACTACACGATCAAGGCCACCTTCGCCCCCACCGACACCACGAACTACGCCACCGGCCAGGTTGGTACGGAGTCGTTCGTAGTGACGCTGCAGCCCAGCTACAGCAACGGCGAGACCATTCAGGTGAATGTGCCCTCCGGCGCGCTCGCCGCGACGGTTTCGAGCAACACGGTTGTCGCGCTCACCACGCCGGTGATCGCCACCGATGGCACGCACTTCATCGCCACCGGAACGCTCAACAATGTCCGGGTTGACGACAGCCGGGCCGGTGACTTCGGCTGGGTTGCCAATGCGCAGGTGAGTGACTTCGTCGCCTGCTCGAGTTACAGCTCGACGGATACGTTCTACAACAACCCGTCGAACTCGGCGTCCACGGCCACGGTGCCGTCGTGCACCGCGCCCACCAGCCTCTCGACGACGTCGGCGGGCTACCAGCAGACGACCATCAACGGATATAACCTCGGGATCGCTCCCTCGGCGACTCCGCTGCCGGCGTACACCCTGGCACCCGGGGTGGTGGCGGCCTCGGCCATCAACGCGGCCAACATCCTGCCCGGAGCTACCTCGTCCGACGGTCTCGGAACCTCGCGTCGCGTGGTCACCGCGACCGGCGGCACCGGAACGGGTAGCGCCACAGGCACCACCTTCGTAGGTGGCGCTCTCACGCTGAACATCCCGACCGTCAACGTGGCGGGCTCCTATGCCGCCACGCTCACGGTGACCGTGATCTGAAAGCGACAAAGCTGTGCCGGGGTGTGATTCAGCCACACCCCGGCACAGCCCCTCTCAGGGAAAGAGAAATTTAGCATATGTCACGTGCAGTTCATCTGGCCTTCGCTACGGCGATTGGTGCGATGTGCATGCTGCCCGCCCCTGCCTCAGGGGTGGGCTTTGCCGATCCCACACCCGCTCCGTCGGGCGGCCAAGCGATGACGGTACCGAAGGGCACGGTTGTCTTCGCAGTGGGGGCAGCCACCGGTGGAAAGGCAGACGGCAGGCCGAGCCTGGGCTACCGGGTGAACCCGGGCGAGAAGGTGGTGGACTCGCTGATCATCTACAACCTCGGCGAGAAGTCGGTACGTCTTGTGGTCTACCCGGTCGACTCGGCCACGTCCCAGGACGGCACCTTCAATCTCAGCCTGCCCAGTGACCCACAGCGGGGCGTCGGCAAATGGACCGACATCGACAATCGCACCTTTGTGCTCAAGGGTGGCGAGTCCACGATTCGAAAGTTCACTGTGTCAGTACCCGCGGGAGTCATCGCGGGAGACCGGGTGGGGGGCATCGTGGCAAGCACAGTGCCTGATGTTCCCTCACTGAACGAGGCTGGCCAGGCGATCAAGATCGCCACGCGCGTGGGAATCCGAACGGTCGTCCGAGTAGCGGGTGAGGTCACTCCGGCGCTGAGCGTGTCTGACCTCACAAGCTCCTTCGAGGCATCCCTGGCCAAGCCGGGGTTCGGCCGCCTCACTCTCACCTGGTCGCTGCAGAACACCGGCAATGTCCGGATGGGAGCCCTGGGCCGGGTTGACGTCGCTGGCGCTCTGGGTCCGGGTTCCTCTCGCGACCTCGAGAAGATTGAGCAGATTCTGCCCGGTGACGTGGTGAATCAGACGGTGGTCATCGACGATATGCCAGCATCGCTGCGACTCAGTTCCACGGTGAACGTAACTCCCGTGGCGCTGGAGGCTGATGTCACAGCTCCGCAAGATCTCACTTCGACGACGAGCACATGGGCCGTCTCGTGGGTACTCGTTGCCGCGGTGTCACTCGTGCTGGGGCTCCTCATCGCACTCGTGAAGGGACTGCGTGGACGACGTCGACGGGGCGCGCACGCGGAGCACATGGGCGGCGAAGAACTGCCGCCGAGTGGCCAGCCGCTCAGAGTCGGGGCCGAATGATGGACAGACGTAAGGGGTACGCAACGGTGAGTAGTTGGCGGTCACGAGCGGGCTCCCTGGGTGCGGCCTGCGCCGTCGTGGTGGGCGTCGGTGTGGCGGGAGTCGCAGTGGCGGGCCCTGCTGCGGCGTCGGACCGACTCGGCGGGCTGACCTTCGAGCCGCCCATCGGATCGGTGCTTGAGCCGCTCAACGTGGTCACCGCACGAGGGTGTCCCGCGGGCAGCAATGGGGCGCAGATGGTGATGGTAGGGCCGGGCATCGCCGACCGCGGCCAGAACATCAGCGGAATCATGGTCGGCACGCTCTCGCTCACCGCTGGCTTCCCGATGTCGTCTCAGTACACGCTGGCCGACACCGCCGGCCTCGCGTACCCACCCGTTCTATACGAGGGCACGTACGAGATCCGCGTGATGTGCAAGAAGAAGTCAACCTCGGTGGGCTACTTCTCCAGCACCATCACGTTCACCTCGCCAAAGGAGTGGAAGCCAGCGCCGGGCGGCGTCGTCTCCAGCCCCAGTTCTTCGCCGACTCCCTCGCCGGGGGCGAGCACCCCTGCCCCCACCTCCAAGCCGTCTCCCTCGGATTCTGTCGCGAAGCCCACCAAGAAGCCCTCGTCGGGGGCCTCCGCGGGTTCGACCGACTCTCCGTCGGGCTCGGCCGCCGCATCGGAGTCTCCCGACGCCGGCGCGTCGGGAGAGTCGTCGGAGGGTCCGAGTCCAAGCAATGCCGGTGAGTCTTCGGGGGAGGTCGCTGCGGCGGTCACCGAGAGCAATGGCTCTTCCGGCGGTAATTCCACCTGGCCGGTTCTGATTCTCGGCCTGCTTCTCGGTGCCGGAGTCATGGGGGGCGCCACCTACCTGAGCAGACGCTCGTCACAGTCCGGGGGCAAGCAGGCGCTCTAGTTCCGTAAAATCAGTGTCCAACAACCCGCACAAAGGAGCCTCGAGAGTCATGACACCAACACACACAGCCGTCCGCTTCCTGCGGGCAGCGTCCGTCGCCCTGATGGCCGGCGGGCTCGTGGCCGCCGGCGTTGTCTCAGCTCAGGCCGACTCAGCTGGCACGTTGTCGTTCACCCCGACGTCCGGGACCGCCAACGGCTCGAGCACCTTCACTACCTCGGGCCAATGCCCGGTTAGTGAGACGGTCCGATTCAAGGTCTTCGGCGGAAGCGGCGAGGGTGCGGTCATCGCTGACCCGGTCAGCGTCAACTCGCCCAAGAACATCAACGGAGCAATTCTCGCGTCGTCCCTCAACTTTGGCTCCGGCATGCAGGTGCTGGCGGGCTCGACCTGGCAGGACTTCGCCACGGGCGGTTCGCCGAGCCTCAGCAGGCTCAACGGCGTCTACACCGTTCGTGCGTGGTGCTCAGGCGGATCCTGGTTCGATGGCAAGATCACCTTTTCGGGCGCCGGAGTCAGCGACGCGATCTACGCCGCTGGTGAGGTCACCGCTCCGGGCGCGCCCGTCCCCGTTGCCACGCCGGGCAGCGGTCAGGTGAGCCTGAGTTGGCCCGCCCCGAGTGATGGCGGTTCGGCGATCACGGGGTACACGGTCACCCGCACCCCGGGCAGCATCACATGCCCCGTCGTTGATCGCACGGCCGTCTGTACAGGTCTCACCAACGGCACGGCTTACACCTTCAGCGTGGTGGCTCGCAACGCTCTTTTCAGTTCATCGGACGGCATCACCACCGGTAAGCCGGTTGGTAAGCCGGGCAAGCCGGGAGCTCCGGTTGCCGCGCGCGTGAAGTCGGGCGTCAACTACGTGGGCAACAAGCTCAAGGTCAGCTGGACCGCTGCTGCCGCGAATGGTGCAACCGTGACTACGTACACCGTCACCGCGTCGCCCAAGGTGGGAACTGCCACCAAGACGTGCACGACCACCGGAGCCCTCACCTGCACGGTTCTGGGGCTCACGAACGGCGTCGGTTACATCTTCAGTGTCACCGCAACCAACACCGCCGGAACTGGTCTCGCGGCAACGACCGCGAGGCTTGCGCCCGTGGGCACCATCGCAGTCACGTGGGTTAAGTCAGGCCTGACGCTGAAGGGCACCTTCGCCAAGCAGGCAACGGCCACCAGGTACAAGTACACCGCGACCGGCGCCACTAAGAGGGCGGCCGCATGCGTGGTGGCGACCAAGGTTACGTGCACAATCGCCCTTGCCAAGGGGACCACCACCGTCGTCGTCAATGCCACGAACGCCTCGGGCGCTCTGGTTGCGACGGCGACCAAAAAACAGGTTGCATAGCGGGGAGTGGGATGAGCCATCGCCTTGACGGACGCGGCGCCCCTCGGGGTGTCGCGCCGTCGTGGCGCGCCTTCATCGTTCCCATTGGGGTAACCACGTTGTCGGCAGTGCTCGTGGGAATGGTGGCTATCACGACCCTGTCGTCAGCTTCCTCGGGCGGGGGCTTGTCGGTAAGCCCGTTGAGCGGCGCCTCGTCGACGGTGTCGACCTTCACCACCTCCGGTCAGTGCCCGTCTGGGGAAACCGTGCTCGTCAAGGTGTTCGGGGGCAGTGGGGCGGGGGCAACGATCGCAGCGCCTGCTAACCGGATTTCTCCAAAGAATATCAATGGCGCAATTCTTGCCGACAGTCTCTTCGACAACTCCGGCGGCATGACGATCACGGCCTTCCAGACCTGGGCCGACTTTGCATCCGGCGGCAACCCTGCCCTGTCGACTCTGAACGGCGGTTACACGGTGCGCGCCTGGTGCAGCGGCGGCACCTGGTTCGAGGGTCCGGTGACCTTTAGCGGTGGCCCGCTCTCGTCCGTCACCTACTCCGCGGGCGGACCGACACCGACGCCCACACCGACCGTGACACCGACGCCCACACCGACCGTGACGCCAACACCGACGCCAACCGTGACGCCGACACCGACGCCGACAGGACCTGCCAGCGTGCCCACGAATCCGGTGGACGTTGAACTCCTGCCTGGGCGCATTTCACTGCGGGCCCAGTGGGGCGTCCCCCTGTCAGATGGTGGGTCAGCAATCACGGGGTACACCGTCGAGGTCAAGCCCACGTCACTGCCGGTGGCGTGGGAAATGTGTGTTGTCGACGGCAGGACCGCTACCTGCACCGACCTGGACCCGGACACCGATTACACAGTTCGGGTGGCTGCCGTTAACACGGTGGGTCCCTCCATTCCCACTACTGCGAATACCCGCACCACCGTGACCGATACAAGGCCGGGAGAGCCGCGCTCGGTAACGGCGACCGCTGGCAATGGGTCCGCCCTCGTGTCGTGGGTGGCGCCGGTGAGCGACGGTGGGTCATCGATCACGAGCTACACCGTGACCTCGTCTCCCCGGGCGTCGGGAGGCGCCCAGGTCTGCTCCACGTCCGGATCCGCTGGCAGCTGCCGGGCGCGAGGCCTGACCAATGGCACCGAGTACACCTTCACCGTCGCGGCGTCGAACGCGGTAGGGGCCGGGCCGGCGGTCATGAGCAACCCCACCACCCCGCAGACCGTCACACCCACTCCCACGCCCACTCCGACACCAAGCTCCACGCCGGGGCCGACCGGATCGGCCGGATTCGCGGGATTCACCGTCGCAGCCGTCGATGGCAACGGCCGATTCCTCCCCACCAATCCGTCGCTGATTCCCGGGGCCGTGGTCACGCTCGTGACCTCGGGCTTCAAGCCTGGCGAATCGCTGACCTACCTGGTGTTCAGCGACCCGGTGGTTATCGGCGCAGGCAATGCTGACTCGTTTGGCAGCATCGTCGCGCGGCTCGGAGTGCCCGAAAACCTCAACGTTGGGCGGCACCGGTTTGTGATCGAGGGGAGCAGTGGCCGCAGCGTCACCGTCCCATTCGCGGTGGTGGCTGCAGGCGGCTCGTCCGCAGCGCCGACTGCCGACCCGACTGCCGATCCGTCTGCCGATCCGTCTGCCGACCCGTCTGCTGCGCCGACTGCTGCGCCCACCGTCGGTCCCGACGCCATCGTCTTCCCTTCAGGTGGAGTCACGCTGACTCCGAAGCCCGAGGCCAGCCCGTCCCTGAGCGAGTCGGCAGCCGCCGTGGCGATTGAGCGACTTGAGGTGGTGACGGCAGACACTGGTGCGCCCACCTGGCTGTTCGGCGCGGTGGCGGCCGTCATCCTTGCCCTGCTTGTCGCCGCGGTAGCGTACGTTTTTGGCCGCAGGAGCGCCGCGAGGCCAAGCCGTTCGACTACCGAAACGAGTGCTCCTGCCGATGAGGATTTAATCAGCGTGAGTTCCATCGATGAACAGGGAGTGAACACCGTTGAGCATGGCTCCTGACCGAACGACCGACCCGTTCTCGCCGGAGGCGGCAACGGCGCGATCCGTGCCGAGCCAGGGGTCCAAGGGGGCTCGACTGCGCCTGATCGCGATGGGACTCACCATCGTCGCCTGCCTGTGCGTGGGTTTTCTTCTGACAATCTCGGTCGTCGGCCAGCTTCGGCAAAGTCGCGACCAGAAGGTCGCCTTCGACGATTTCCGTTACGACCTTGCCAATGGCACCGCGCCAGTGGCGCAAGTTTCTTTGGAAGGTGTGCAGGCGCCTCTGGGCGCGACCATGGGGGTGATGAGCATCCCTAGCATCGGTCTTCGCCAAGTAGTGTTCAACGGCACCACCGCGGGAGTGATGGTGTCTGGCCCGGGCTTGCGGCGCGACTCATACCTCCCCGGTCAAGCCGGAACCAGCATCATTTACGGCCGGCGCGCAGCCTTCGGTGGGCCGTTCGGCAGCATCGACACGCTTGCGCCGGGCGCAGCCATCGTGGTCACCACCGGCCAAGGTGATGCCGGCTATGTCGTCGTGGCCGTGCGGAGGGCCGGCGACCCCATCCCGCCGCCGGCGAAGATTGGGCGGCTCACGCTGATCACGGCCGACGGCTCGCCCTACGCTCCCAGCGGCCTACTGATCGTCGATGCCGATCTCGACACAGAACCCCAACCGGCCGACCCGCCGCTGCCCCGCGCGGCGATGGAGGCTGCGGAGCTTCCGCTTGCCGGTGATAACAGCGCCTGGATCGGAGTACTCCTCTGGGCCCAGGCGGCGCTTGTGGTCGCCGTACTCGTCACCCTCGCGTGGGTGCGATGGAACCGCTGGGAAGCGTGGGTGATCGGGGTGCCGATCATGCTCGCGGTGGGTATCGCGCTCAGCGCCCACGTCGCCCTCTTAATGCCCAACCTGATGTGAAACGAGGACAACCGTGACTATCCCCTCCCCCGCCATGCCGGACGGAACCCTGATGCAGTCCGGCGGCACCCTAGAAGCGCGCTCTGTCAGCGCGTGGTTCGGCGACCACCTGGTCCTTGACCGTGTGTCGCTCACGATGCCTGTTGGTCTGTGCACGGCGCTGATCGGTCCGTCTGGGTGCGGCAAGAGCACCTTCCTGCGCACCCTGAACCGAATGCACGAGCTGATCGCCATCGCGTCGTTCGGCGGCGAGGTGCTGCTCGATGGCGAGGACATCTACGGTCCCGACAAGCGGATCACCGATGCCCGCCGCAACATCGGCATGGTGTTCCAGCGGCCAAATCCCTTCCCGACCATGTCCATCTACGACAACGTGGTGGCCGGTCTGAAGCTCACCGGCACCTCGGCCTCCACCGAGACGAAAGACGAGCTGGTGGAGACGTGCCTCGCGAAGGCGGGGTTGTGGAAGGAGGTTAAGGATCGATTGCGTAATCCCGGGGGAGGGCTCTCTGGAGGTCAGCAGCAACGGCTCTGCATCGCCCGCTCCTTGGCCATCAAGCCCAAGGTGCTGCTGATGGACGAGCCCTGCTCGGCGCTCGACCCCACCAGCACGAGACGCATCGAGGAGACAATCAAGGAGCTCACCCACGAGGTGACGATCGTCATCGTCACGCACAACATGCAGCAGGCGGCGCGCGTCTCGCAGCAGTGCGCCTTCTTCCTCGCCGAGGCCGGGCAGCCCGGGGTCATCGTCGAACATGGCCCGACCGACCTGATGTTCCACTCCCCGCAGGACCAGCGGACCCACGATTACGTGCAGGGCCGCTTCGGTTAGGAGCCAGCGCGGGCGCTCACGATGCTGATCGGCTCAAGTGGCTCGCCAGCCACGATACTCGTGTCGGCGTTCGAAGTTCCCGGGCGAACGCCTGCTGCTGCGATCGCCTGAACGATGGCAAGACCCTCGGTGACCTCCCCCCACACGGGAAAGCGCGGGGGCAGCGAGAAGTCGCGGTAGGCGATGAAGAACTGGTCGGTGGGAGTGCCGGCCGAGTCGGTGATGAGGGCGACGTAGCCGGCGCGGTAATTGTTTGGTCGATCCGGCGGCAGGTTCTCGACCGGCACGTCCAGGAAGTTCCCGTCGAACGACGTGTTGCCACACTGCAGCGCGTACATGACCTGGGTGAGCAGCCGGTAGCACGGCGCGCCGTCGAGCCCGTCTGACGAGGCCAGCGACATCATGGCCTGGGAGGTGGTCGGAGCCTCGCGTGTCAGAAGTCGGATGACGATCGGGCCGCACGTGGTGTCGAGTGTCAGGTTGGTTGTGTCGGCTGCGGTCGTCGCAGTGTCCGAGAGTGGCGAGGTTGATGTCGCGGAGCAGGCTCGAGTGGTCGCGCCCGTCGCCGGCACGGGACTAGTTCTTACCCGGAGGGCCCACGCGCCCAGCCCGATGAAGAGGGCAAGGGTGGCGACAACAGCCACGGCAATGGTGAGCTGCTGGCGCGAGACCCCCCTCGCGGGAGTCGCTCCGTCCGCTGGTACTCGCATAGCCCAAGTCTAGATTCGTGAGCCACAGCGTGCGGGCGGTGGAGCGCTCTGTGAGTAATCGCCGGGTGAATGGTTGACGTGTCGTGCATGAACGGACTCAATGGTGGTGCCCGCAAGGCCCCGTCTGCTGCGATGATGAAGTCTCTGACGAAGGGATGGTCATGTGCTCGGGTTGGTTGCTGCGGGTAGGTGGTGTGGCTGCTGTGCTCATCGCGGGTCTTGTCGTGGCCGCCGGTCCGACCTCCGCGGTCTCGGTAGCGCCCATGCTCGCCCCGGCCAGCGTCGACAACTCGCAGACGCTCGAGATCTACCTGCCCCCCGGCTCGCTCACGGTGTCGGTGGTCGGCTCCGCTGGCTTCGCCGGAGGCTCGGCCCCGGCCGTGCCCATCGACACCTCACCGCCCACCCAGGCTGACGCGCGCGGGGTGGTCGGGTACCGGTTCAACGTGCCCGACGGGCAGGCCTCCGGCACCTACTACGCGACCATCACCGGGGGTGGCACGGGTACTCGAACGGTGGCGCCGCGCCTCGACGCACTCGTGGATGGCAACGGGGTATTCACGTCTGAAGGGGTGAGCGTGGCCCCGGGCAACCCGTTGACCCTCCTCACCTCCGGGTTCCTACCGGATGAGCCGATCACGTTCACGATCTCGGCGTCGCTCCCAGCGCTGCCGGGCCGTAGCGCCGCGGCGAGCTTTGTGGTTCCCTCTCAGGTTGGCGCACGCGCGTTGTTAGGATCCATCAGTCGCGCAGACACCACCGACTCCACCGACTCCACCGGCTACGTGCCGATGGGCAGTCCGACGATGGGATCAGATGGCACGCACTTCGTCAGCACTGGCGCGCTCAGCCCGCTGCGGATCAGCGATGGTCGCGGGGGTGACATCGGGTGGAACGCGACCGTTCAGGCATCGGACTTGGTCCCGTGTGCCGCTTACTCGCCAACTGCCACGTACTACGACGGGGTTACGCCTACGAGTTTGAGCCAGGTGCCGGCATGCTCGTCGCCGACTTCTTTGTCACCGGCCGCCACGGCCTACCAGGTCGACACGATCAGCGCCGCGAACCTCGGCCTCAACATCTCGTTCATGGCACCCGCGGACACCCCGCTCCTGTCCGGCGTGCTGGCCCAACCCGCCATTCAGCCCGCGAATGTGTTGCCGGGGGCTACGCCCCCCGATGGGTTGGGGCTAGCTCAGTCACGTTCCTTGGCTCACGGCAAGAGCGCGGCCGAGGGGGGTGGGTCGGTTGGCACGGTCTTCGTGGTGGGAACGGTGTCGCTCAACATTCCCACCGTGACGCGAGCCGGCTCGTACGGTACGACCCTCACGGTGACAGTGATCTAACGCCCACGACGGCCGGTGGGCAGGCATCGTGAGTCGGGCGCGCAATGATCGCCACAATGGTGGGGTGAACGATTACCGCGATCAGATCCGCGCCGCCGAGGCCCGCATCGAGCGGGCCACTCCGGCGAACATTCCGCGAGACCGTCGGCGCGATGTGAGTCGACCGCCGGGTCCCTCGCAGGTGGTCTCGCTGACCCGGCTGCTCAACCGGGGGCCCGCCACCGCGCGGTTCTTCCTCAACCTCGAGCGCGACTATCAGCCCCTGGCGCACACACGGCTCGCCGGCCAGCACCTGTACATCCTCAACGACCCCGAGGTGATCATCGACGTGCTGCTGACCCGCAGCCGCTCGACCATGAAGGGTCGCGGGCTGCAGGCTGCCAAGGCCCTGCTCGGAAACGGTCTGCTCACTTCCGAGAGCGACGACCACATGCGGCAGCGGCGTCTCGTGCAGCCGGCCTTTCACCGCGAACGTATTGCCGGCTACTCGCTCGACATGGTGCGACGGGCAGCCCAGCACAGCGACATGTGGCGCGACGGTCAGCAGGTTGAGGTGGTGCGCGACATGAGTGCCCTCACCCTGGCCATCGTGGGCGACACGCTGTTTCGCGCAGACCTCTCAGGCGAGGCGGCCGAAGTGGGGGAGGCGCTGTCGGGGGTGCTCGAGGGTGCGGGCGGCCGGCTGCTGCTCGGTCCCGCTGCGATGCGGGTGCCCACCCCGGGTCGGCGACGCGCGCTGCAGTCGTCGGCCCGGCTCGAGGCCGTGGTGGCCCGACTTATCGCCGAGCATCGCAGCAGCGGCGACACGGGCGACATTCTGTCGATGCTGGTGGCGGCACAGGAAGACGGAACGGGCATGAGCGACGAGCAGGTGCGCGACGAGGTGATGACCCTCATGCTCGCCGGGCACGAGACCACGGCCATGACCCTGTCGTGGACCTGGCTGCTGCTGTCGGGCAACCCCAGTGTGGCGGCCTGGTGGCGCCAGGAGCTCGACGTGCTTTTCGCTGATCGCGACCCCACGATGGCTGACATCGCCAGCATGCCGCGCACCCAGGCGATCGTGGCCGAGTCGATGCGACTGTTCCCACCGGCGTGGGTGATGGGCCGGCGCCTTCTAGCCGACATGGAGGTGGGGGGTCACACGCTCCCGAGTGGGGCAATCGTGCTCACGAGCATGGTGGCACTTCACCGCAGCGAGCGTTGGTGGACAAATCCGCATCAGTTCGTACCCACCCGTTGGCTCGGTGCCAACGGCTCGTTCGACGAAGGCGCGCCCGGTCAGCCCAAGGGTGCATGGTTTGGGTTCGGATTCGGAAACCGTCGCTGCATTGGCGAGCAGTTTGCCTGGACCGAGGCAATGCTGGTGATGGCCACACTAGGACGGCGCTGGACTCTGGAGCGCACCTCGTCCACGCCCGTTCGACTCAGGCCCAACATCACCCTGCGACCCACGAGCGATACCACCATGGTGCTCCGGCGCCGCTAAGCGGCGAGTGGCTTTAGGGCCAGTAGGGAGCGGTGGTCGGGTCGGTCGAACTCGGAAAGTCACTCGGCGACGATGTCATGGTGTCGGTGGGAGCTCCGGATTCGCTCGACGACCCCGATGACGATGATGACGAGCCAGATGACGACGAGTCGCTCGGGCTGTCACTTGCAGACGATGAAGGATCCCCCGTGGTCGTGCCGGTGGGGGTGGAACTCGGGGAAGTCGACGGGTCGCCGGTGGGGGCGGCGGTGGGCGTCGGTGTGGGTGTCGGTGTGGGCGTCGGTGTGGGCACGGGCGTCGGCACGACCACCTTGGGGTCACCTGCCCCGGGGTCGGGCTTCGGCGCAGGCTTGCCGCCACCGGTCGGAATGGGATGCGGGTCGGGCACCCGGTAGCCACCGGGGGCGATGACGCGCCGCACCACCAGGAAGGTGGCGTGGTCGTTACCGGTGCCCCAGAACGAGCTCACGTGGGCGACGTCACCACATGAGTTGGTGTGCAGCATGTAGCCGTTGCCGAGGTACAGCACCACGTGGCGGTAGGCGGCACCGCCGGTGTCGTACAGCACGAGGTCGCCGGGGCGGATGAACTGGGGGTCGACATAGGAGGCCCACCACGCCAGCGGCACGCCGTCCCACGGAACCATGTCGCGCGTTGAGGGAGCCCAGGTCGAGCCGGCCGTGTCGATGCCCGCACCCAGGTAGTACGCGCGCGAGACGAGCGACGAGCAGTCAAACTTGAAAGGGTCTTGTCGACCAATGCCGCCACACGCGTAGGGCGCCCCGAGCATCTGGAAGCCCGCCTGAATCGCGAGCGCAGCCTGGGGGGTGGCTGCCTCTTTGACCGCCTGCTGGCAGAGCTTCAGGATGCCTACCGAGTCGCTGCCGTCGCGCAGCGTGTTCGCGGGCGCGGCGCTCGGGCACGCGCGGCCATCGATAAGCGTCTGGGCGACAGTCTTGCCCTGCTTCAACTCGGGCGGGGTGACCGGCACCTGCGCCTGTGCCTTGCCGAGAAGCGCGACCAGGGCCTGACGGATTGTCTCGGTGTCGGCGGCACGGGCCTGGGCCACATCGTTCAGCTTGATGGCCTCGGCTGCGGCCCGGGTGGCCTCGACGGCGCTGTCATATGCGACCTGCACGTCGAAGAGGAACTCCTGCGAGAAGACACTGGCATCGTCGGCTCCACGAAGGAAGTCCATCGGATCCTCGGAGGGGTTGTTGAAGATCGAGAGGAGGAGGCCGGAGTTGCCGCTCACCCGGTAGAGGTAACTGGTCCACATCGCGAGTCGGTCGCGGGCATCGGCCGCACGTCGCCCGGAGTCCATCGCGTGCTCGATGGCCTGCGAGGCTGCAGCATTCGCCGCGTCGACCGCCGCGGTAGCGGCCTTACGCTGTTCGGTAGCAAGCACCACTCGGCGTCGCACCTCCTCGCGGTACCGCGCGAGTGCAGTGGCCTCGGTGGGGATGACCTCGAGGCCGGCAGTGAGCAACGTGCCTGTTGGCGTCGGTGTTTCCGAGGGGGCAGACCCGATCGCCGTGACCGAGGGGGAGACGGTCGCGGACGTCGTGGACGTGACCGAGGGCGTGGCGGACATGGAGGCCCAGGCCGGCAGCGTTAGTGCGGCGCTGGCCACACTTGACAGCACGGCCGCGCCCACCACGGCGTAGAGGGCTGAGCGGGGCACGGAACGCCGCACGCCGCCCACCTCCTCACTTGCACTCCGTCGGATTCGTACCTGTGGCACCTGCTGGCCGAGTCTGAATCATCCGTCACCGAGATGACCGACACATGGGTTGGACGTGAACGGGGGGCATCCGGTGCCACACGTTCTGCACTATTCGGGACACTTCACACCGAGCGGCAACTATCGGCACGCGAGGCGCACAGAGTGGGTTGGAGCATCGAGGGGAAGCGTCTTCTCACAGTGCTTCGACGCACTGGGGGGGCACCTTGAGCCTAGGAGGGTGACAAGTCCTTGACGGGTGACACGTCGGCCAAGCTGGCCGCTCCACGCAGTAGCTTGCCACCGATACGGCGCTGAATGGTGCGGCCCAGAGGGCCGGCGATTCCGACGTACCAAACACCCGCTGCAGAAAAGGCGCGGATCGACATCTCGACCTGATCGTCGGCGCGGTGGGTGAGAAGGAACGACTCCTCGCCGCACTCGGGGTGGCCAGGCAGCGTTCCGTAGGCCCAGCCGATGCTGCGCCCGGTGGCGATCACGTGCGTGACGCGGCACGACCCTGCGACCGAAACAAAGGGAGCGACATGCACGGCCACGGCCACGGAGTCGCCCTCGCGCACCACGTTGAACTCGGGCTGCACGAACATCCCGGCCGCGCGGTGCACGTCCCAGTGCATGAGGCCGTACCCGATGTTGGCGAAGGCCTCGGCTCCGGTGCCGACAACTCGCGACTCGGCATACTCGCGAAAACCCTCGGGTGGGGCCACGGTGCCGAGGGACATGCCGACGGTGTCGTACGTGAGGGGCTTGTGCTTGGCGCGCCACAGCAGGTTGCGGGCGGCGCCTCCGTCGATGTGGTAGCGCGAGATCGTCACCGGTGAAGTCTCCCACGAGAGTGCCCGGCTAACGAACGCCCCCTACTTTCCCTTCGTGGCCACGAGCCTGCCGAGGTCTCCGTGCACCTCGAGGCCGCCGACCGTACCCACGTCGTCGAGCAGTACCGCGCCTGATCGGTCGACGAGCCTGATGCCGATCGTGGCGTCGAGGGTTTCCTCAACCCTCTTGTGCATCTCGGTGCGAATAGGGGCATGCAGCAGCGTGCCGTGCACCCGATCGGCCACCAGGTGCAGCGTCATGCCGTTGCGTGAGCGCAGCGACCAGCGCACCTGCTCGTCGTCGATCTCGAACAGGGTGGTCGACGCGCCTGTGTACGTGGCGAACGTGTGTAGCGTTCCGCGGTGCCGCAGCCCCACGAGGAAACCGCGGAACTCCGAGCGCAGCCACGGAATCAGTGCCACCGAGCCCATCAGCGAGGTGGTGGGGTCGGTGAAGTGGTTGGAGTGCATCCACACGTAGCCGGCCGGAAACGCCTGGCCCCAGTCCTTCTCGAGGTAGCCGCGACCCGAATCGAACACCTGCGGAACGCCATCGAGGGTGAGCGTGCCCTCGAGCGAGTGCCCGAACGAGCACACACCGTGATAGCACTCCATGAAGGGCATCCACGCGTACCAGCCCATGACTCCGGGGGAGCGCACCGAGACCGGCCACGGGTCGAGGGCAGTGGTGAAGTCGACCCGCCCGGTGAGGTTCGGCAGGTCGAGGGTGACGCCGGTGGCGTCGAAGTGGCTACCCCCCACGGTCACGTCGAATCGGTCGGGGTCAGCGTGGAACTCCGACGGGTCGTAGCGGTGGTACCAGCTGCGTCCGCTGCTGCCGTCGAGCACCTGCACGAAGGCCTCGTCGAGGGCGGGCTCGTCGGGCGACCCGCCCTGGCCCATGAATACCCCGGGTATCACCGCAAGGCGCGCGGAGCGGTCGGCCGAGACGAGCTTCACGTACCACCCCTCGAAGTAGGGAGGAGCGGCATGCTGGCCGTGAAAGCCGTCGGGGTGCAGCGTGCTGCGAAAGCGACTCACACCTGGAAGGGCGATCATGCACTCAGCGTAGGCCCCGTGGTCGAGTCAGGTTGGTGACGAACCAGTACCTGCCTGATCCGACGAGGCGGAGGAGCATGCGCAGACCCTAGCGGGGGGCGTCAGGTGCGGGCTCGCAGAGGACCACGCTGATGACCTTGATGAGGTGGGTCCAACCCTCGGGATTAATGGGGCTCGGGGTGATGTCATTGATCACCGAGCCGAGGGTGTAGGCCTGAATGAACACGGCGAGGGCCCCTGCGTCGAGGTCGCCGCGAACCCAGCCTTTGCTCTGGGCCTCGCGAATGAGGTCAGTGAGCGCCGTGGTGAGCCGCTGCTGCTCTGCCCCGAGTAGCTCGTGAAAGGTGGACCGATTGGTGGCCTGGCCCAGCAGCCACACGCGGTTCGCCCGGTTGGCGGCCCGATCTGGTCCCTGAGTGTGGTCGGTCAGATTGTTGAGGGCAGCAAGGAACTCCTCCCGGCTCCTCGACGCGGTGATCATCATGGTGAAGGCCGTGACCGACTCATCGACGTGCCGAGTGAACCGCTCGACCTGCGCGTGATCGGTGACGTCCTTGAAGTCGCGGAAGTGGTGGTAGAGCGAACCGCGCGAGATGCCCGACTCGGCCAGCAGCATGTCGGCGGTGACATCGTCAGGCGGATAGGTGTCGAGGAGACGCACCATGGTGGCCTGTAGTGCGGCGCGAGTGGGATGGATCGTGGGCACGAACCACAGCCAACCGTGGGCTGGTTCAAATGTCCACTTTCGGCCGGGGCAGTCGCGGCGCAGATCTGTTCGGGGGCGGGGACTCGCCAAGGGCACCGCCACCGTGACACCATCATGTGATGGACGACAATGCGGTCGACTTCGCCCTCATCGCTTGGCGTGAGGAAGGCGTGTGGCAGGTCGAGGCGCTGACTCCCCGGTCGAGCGAGTCGCTCGACGCGATCCTCATGGCACTGCGACACCAGCCCGGCGACGGAGGCTCACTCGCGCTCGTATCGGTGGCCGAGGAGTTCTTCCTGATCGTTCGCGCCCTGGGGGCCGAGCCGAAGGTGCTGCTCTCCGACGAACTCGCTGCGATCGACTGGCCGCTCGCGGCGCAGGCGCTCATGCTGCTCGGCATCGAGCAGCCCGATGACGACGAGCAGGACGACGACGGAGAGCCAGCGGGTGACCTGTCGATCCTGGCCGACCTCGGGGTCAGCGCGGTCGAGCTCGAACTACTCTGCGAGGACCTCGAGCTCTACCCCGACGAGGCCCTCGCCACCATCGCCACACGCATCGGTTTTGGCGATAAGTACAGCGTTGCCACCGCCACCTTCGACTGAGGCCGGTCGCATGAAGAGCCCCGACCCCGATGTCGCGTCAATGCGCGAGGCGCTGCGCGAGGCCGTGGCGGCGCTTGCCACCGACGACGTGCCGATTGGCGCCGTGGTGGTCGATTCGGCCGGAGTGGTGCTCGGTCGGGGGCGCAACAGGCGTGAGGCCGACGCCGACCCCACCGCCCACGCCGAGGTGCTCGCGCTTCGAGAGGCGGCCGCGGCGCGAGGGGAGTGGCGACTCGAAGGCTGCACCCTGGTGGTCACCCTCGAGCCGTGCACGATGTGCGCCGGCGCCGCGGTGCTGGCCCGAGTCGACCGTCTCGTGTTCGGTGCCCACGACCCCAAGGCCGGAGCTGTCGGCTCGCTCTGGGACGTCGTGCGCGACCGTCGGCTCAACCACCGACCCGAGGTGGTGGGCGGCGTGCTTGAGGACGAGTGCGGAGACCTGCTTCGGCAGTTCTTCGCCGGCCACCGGACCGAGTAGGGGCTCAGCGCGCTGATCGGGTAGCCTCGTGCGCGGTGGCGTGTCCGAGCGGCCGAAGGAGCACGCCTCGAAAGCGTGTGAGGTGCAAGCCTCCGTGGGTTCAAATCCCACCGCCACCGCCAAGGGGTCCTGACGAAACTC